>JABAAZ010000010.1 GCA_014238475.1 Candidatus Paceibacter sp.
CGTTAGATGAGGCAAATTCGAAAAAGTATGGTGACATGCTTGAGGCTATGTCGGAAAAAACACAACTTGTGGTAGTTACTCACAACAGAGAAACAATGTCTCGTGCAAATGTAATTTATGGGTTAAGCATGGATCAAAATGGGTCTTCTACACTGCTTTCTGTGCGTTTTGAAGATGCTGTAAAAATTGCAAAATAAAATAATGAAGAAATATAGAAAAGGAAAATATTTGCTTGATGTAAAAAGAGGATCTTCGGGTTTAGGACTTTTTGCGGCAGAGGATATAAAAAAAGGATCTTTTGTAATTGAATATTATGGCCCAATAATTACAACAGAAAAATCTTCTTATGTTGGTGGAAAATATTTGTTTGAAATAAATAATAATTGGGTTATAAACGGATCACCTAGATATAATAAAGCAAGATATGTTAATCATTCTTGTGCTCCAAATTGCGAAACAGACATAAAAGGTAAAAGAGTATACATATCTGCAATAAAAAAGATTAAAAAAGGAGTAGAGCTTTCTTATGATTATGGAAAAGAATATTTTGATGAGTACATAAAAAATGTATGTGGGTGTCCTAAATGCAAAAAATTAAAAAAGAAAAAATAATTTTTAATCTAAATAATAAAAATTTATTTATAGATTGACACACCCTCTGATTGAAGTTTTTTTATTTTGTTGAAAGTGCCACCGTTGTTAAATTCTCCAGCAGTGTTGTTTGATTTTATTACTCTGTGACAAGGTATGTTTTTATCTTTGTTTTTTCTCATAATACTGCCTACTGCTCTATATGCTTTTGGATTTCCTACTTTTTCTGCAACTTGTTTGTATGATAAAGTAGACCCTTTTTTTATACCAGATACTACAAACAATACTTTTTTTCGAAAATTTTTTGTGTTTTGAATATTCATTATATGTATTATAATATTTATATGGGAATAAAAGATTTTTTAATAAAAAAACAATTGGAAAAACAGTTGAAAAACCTTCCAGAAAATCAAAAACAAGTGATCATGAAAATGGTTGATGAAAATCCAGATTTTTTCAAAAAAATTAATAATGAAATTAATGAGAATGTTAAAAATGGGCAAGATAAAATGTTAGCATCTGTCTCTGTAATGAAGAAATATCAATCACAAATTCAAAAAATGATGAACCAATAATATGGATTTGATCACATCAATTATAGAAAATTTTGCTATTACACTACTGGGTGGTGTATCTGTTGTGGCTATTGTGTTTTATTTTTACTTCATTTTACATCCAGAAGATGCAGGGTGTGCAAAAATACAAGGTTTGATATACAAACTTTTAAGAATTGGTATGTTTATAGTTTTCACTATAGCAATTTTTAACGTAATTCTTTATTTATATGATAAAAATATTGAAAATTCATTAGAATTCATTATTAAATCTTTGACAGTGTTTATTGTTTTTGTTAGTTCAATTTTGTTATCAAAACACATCGTAGACAAAAAATTTGTTGTTCCTGTTATTGTAGGGTGTTGGCAGTTTCTAGCATTATTTCATTTTTATGTGAATGTAGTTTTAGATGGAGCAATAGACATTTCTGTTTTTATTAAATCTATTTTAGCAATGATAATAGTAATTGCAATATCATTCGGAGTGTTTTTTGCTATTACACATACTATATCCAAACCACAAAAAAATAACACTAAAAACATCAAATGATTATTAAAAGAAATAAAAAACCTAAAAAAATATTTGTATTTTATGGAGATCCAAATATAAAATCATCTACATCAATGGTTTTAGATGCTTACCTTGATGGAACAAAGAAAACAGATTTACATACTGTGCGTATTACAAGACTTTCAGATATGGATTTTAATCCTGTGCTTGAATGTGGATATAAGAAAATACAAGAACTTGAGGAGGATTTGGTAAAATTCCAAAACGATATAAAATGGGCAGACACACTTGTTTTTATATATCCAAACTGGTGGTGTGCTATGCCAGCAAAAATGAAAGGAATATTTGACAGATCTTTTTTGCCAGGATTTGCTTTTAGATTTAAAAAAGATGCTGATGGAAAAAGAACAACAACGTTGATCCCAATGCTTAAAGGAAAAGCAGCACATATTTTTATTTGGTGTGGTTCTTATTCACCATTAGAAACAAAAAGAAAAATGGGGGATTATTCAAACGAACTTGCTCGTGGTATTTTGAATTTTTCTGGTGTTTCTCCTGTGCGTGTAAATTCTTTTGGACCAAGTTCCGCATCTGATACAAAAAAAGAAAAATGGTGCAAAAAAATTAAAAAATTTGGTTCACTTGGAATATAAATCATGTCTTTGTCTATTGGTATAGTAGGTTTACCAAATGCTGGAAAAAGTACTCTTTTTAATACTCTGACAAATCATTCTGTACCTATGGAAAATTATCCATTTTGTACAATTGACCCTTCTGTTGGTGTTGTATCTGTACCAGATTCTCGTATCGAAAAGTTATCAAAATTTTCTAATTCAAAAAAAACAATAAACACAACAGTTTCTTTTGTAGATATTGCCGGACTTGTTTCAGGGGCTTCGTTAGGAGAGGGGCTCGGAAACGAATTTTTATCACATATTAAAAGCACAAATGCAATAGCACAAGTCATAAGAGTTTTCGATTCAAAAGACATAATACACACAGAAGGAAATGTGTCCCCATTAAGAGATTTAGATATAATTAGCACAGAGTTATCATTGTCTGATTTGTATATAATAGAAAAGCATTTATCAAAAATAGAAAAAGACTGTAAAAAAGGGCACAAAGAATCACTTTTTGAAAAAGAAGTTCTTACAAAAGCAAAAAAAAATTTAGAAGAAAATACAAAATTAACAGAAGATAAGTATGAAAAAAATGAAATGCTTGTTTTTAGTAAATTAGGATTAATCAGTAGTAAACCATTTTTATATGTTTTAAATATATCGGCTTCAGAAAAAAATGATTTATCAAATAAAAATGAATACACAAAAATAATTAAATATCTCACAGATAAGAATTTAGATTATATAGAACTTGATGCAAAAACAGAACATGAAATCAAAAATGAGTCCGATTCTGCAGAACTTCGAAAAACTTTTGAAATGAATGATTTTGGCATAGAAGTTTTTATACAAAAAGCATATAAAATGTTAGAACTTATAACATTTTTTACAACCGGAGAAGAAGAGACACGTGCTTGGACTATTAGAAAAAATACAAATATAAAAGATGCTGGTGCAGTAATACACGAGGATTTTAAAACTAATTTTAAAAAAGCTGATGTGATAAGTACCGATGATTTACTAAAACAAAAATCTTATTCAGATGCAAGGGATTTAGGTTTATTAAGAACAGAAGGTAAAAATTATGTTGTTTCAGATGGTGATGTAGTAGTTTTTAAAATATAAATGTTACTATCTAATAAATATATATGAAAAAATTATTATTTTCAAAAACAAAAATTATAGCTACATTGGGTCCATCTACGATAGATATAAATATGATGGAAAAATTAATACTAGCTGGAGTTGATATTTTCAGAGTTAATTTTTCACACGTGTGCGATGAAAAAGATGTAAAGAAGATAGTATCAAATTTAGAAAAACTAAATAAAAAACACGATTATAACGTTGCTTTATTGGCCGATTTACAGGGTCCTAAATTAAGAATAGGAAATGTATTAGAAGGCACAATTCTTGTATCTGGTGCAAAAATAATTGTTACTTCTAAAGAGATTATATCGAATAGCAAAATTTTGTATGTATCCTATAAGGATTTATATAAAGATTTGAAACCAAAACAACGCATATTAATTGATGATGGAAATATTGTTTTGGAGGTTCTAAAAAAAAGAACAGATAAAACACTTGAGTGTAAGGTAGTTTATGGTGGTAAATTAAAATCAAACAAGGGTTTTAATCTTCCAAACACAACCACGTCGCTAGATGTATTAACAAAAAAAGATAAAAAGGATTTAAAAATAATTGTTAAATATGATTTTGATTTTGTAGCTCTTTCGTTTGTAAGGTCTGTAAATGATGTTCGATATTTGAAATCAATGTTAAAAAAATATAAATCAAATCTCTTAATAATATCAAAAATAGAAAAACCAGAAGCTTTAAACAATATAGATGAAATTATTGATGAATCTGATGCACTTATGATTGCTCGAGGAGATTTGGGTGTTGAAATACCACTTCAACAAGTACCAGTGTTTCAAAAACAATTAATAAAAAAAACTAGAGCAAAACAAAAACCAATAATTGTTGCAACTCAAGTAATGGAGAGTATGATTGTAAACCAAACACCTACAAGGGCAGAAATAAATGATGCTGCCTCTGCTGTGTTTGATATGGCAGATGCTATTATGCTTTCTGGTGAAACTGCTGTTGGAAAATATCCAGTAAGAGTAGTAGAAACTTTACAAAAAATTATAACTTATGTTGAAAACAACAATGAAACAAAACATAAAACACCTTTTGTTGTTGGCAATAAAAATGAAATTATATCAGATCTCATAGGATATCATTCAACAGTCCTTTCAAACGAAGCTGGAGCAAAAGGGATGATTTTATTTACTGGATCTGGAAATTCAGCTAGATTTGTTTCTTCAACTAGACCACAATCAAACATCTTTGCTTTTTCTATAAATAAAAAAACAGTCAAACAATTGTCTATATCTTGGGGTGTAAAAGTTTTCTCATACGAGAAGAATATGAAAACTTTACCAGAAGCAATTGAATTTGCCTCAAAAATTTTAAAAAGGAAAAAATTTATCAAAATTAAGGATTTAATAATAAGCTTAACAGGTGTACCAATAGAAGATTGTGCTAAAACAAACACAATTACGCTCATAAAAGTGAAATAACTTCACATTTCTGTTTTTTTGTTATATAATTAAAGTATGAAATTATATGTAAAACAAGTTTTAGATGAAATTATAAACACATTGTCTGAAAAACAACGTGTCATTTTAATTAAACGATATGGACTTGATGGTGGACACAGGCAAGGACTTCAAGAAATAGGTGACAGTATATCTTTGACACGGGAAAGAATTAGACAAATTTTAAATATTATTTTACAAAAAATTGCAAATAATAAAAATAAAAATTTTTTGGATTTACAAAAAGAATTAAAAAAAATTTTTTCTCGTTATGGATATATTTTACTTGAAGAAGATATTAATATTCAAATAAGAGGAGATAAGCACAAAGAATCTATAGAAGATAAATATACTTATTTACTATTAAATATAATAAATGTTTTTTATCAAACCAAACAAAGTGATCATATTAAAGAGCATTGGACATCTGATAGTAAAATAACAACATCTTTAGTAAAAGTCTTTGAACACCTTCATAAAAAACTAAAGAAGAATCCAAATAAGTTGTATTATAGAAAAGAAATTGAAGATTTGTTGGTTGAGTCTTTTGAAACAATACAACCAAAACTAAAAGATCACGGCAAGAAATATAAAAGTATATGGCTATCATTATCAAACAAAATAACAATGAATCCTTATGGAGAATGGGGTTCTGTAGATCAGCCAGAAATAAATTTAAAAAATTTAAATAGTTATATAGGACTTGTTTTAAGACACACAAAAGAACCATTGCATTTTAAAGATATTTCAGAAAGAATTTCAAAATTAAAAGGCAAAAAAGTATTATCTGATGTTTGTCACAATGAATTAGTGAGGTCTGACAAATTTGTTACAGTTGGACGAGGATTATATGATTTGAAATCAGATAATTGTAGGCATGGCACAACACAAGAAATAACAAAGTGTATTCTTCTGGAAAACAAGAATAAAAAACTAAAACAAGATGAAATACTTAAGTTAGTAAAGGACGAAAGAAAAGTGATGGATAACACAATAATAAGAGCATTGAAAGACACAAACGTGTTTAAAATGAATAAAGACGGATCCTACTCAGTTATATAGCATGTTAATAAAGCCATTAATCGTAATCTCTGTTATTTTAGGAGCCTTGGGATTATTGTTTTTTAATGAGTTATTTCTGCTTTCTGGGTTTGAAGAGCAATTTTATTTTATAGAAAACAATGTTTTTATCTCACAATCCATTCAGACTATTCGTGTTATTTTGCAATTATTTTTTGTTTTTTTAATTTCCATTAGTTTTGCCATGATTGCTGTAGTTTCTTTTGCATCATTTTGGAATGTATTTTTAAGTTTTAAACAATTCAAAACAGTGGTAGGTGCTGAGTATATTTTATTAAAAATAGTAATTCCGAAAGGATTTGATAAAACACCTGATTTCATGGAATCTTTTTTAATTTCACTACACCATAATATGAAAAAACCATCAGGTTTGATTAATAAATATTATAGAGGTTCTGTTCAAGAAAAACATTCATTTGAGATAGTGTCTTCTGGTGGAAATATGTCTTTTTATATTCGCACACCGAAAAAACAACTAGTTTCTACAAAAAAAAGTTTGTTTGCACACATGCCTAGTTTACTAATTCATGAGGTTGAAGACTACACTGAGGATTTCAAATTTAATGAAAGAGAATACAGACTTTCTGCTACAGAGTGGACTATGAAAAATGACAATCATTTTCCTATAAAGACTTACATAAATTATAAAAAAGAAGAAGATACACACTTATCCAACCAATATATTTCACAAGACCAGAAACAAACAGCAAAAGATCAACTGCATGAGCTATATGAACTATTTAATTTGGTTGGTGAACATGAAACCGTATGTATTCAATATGTTGTACAAAAACACGATGATGGTGATTTCAAACAAAGAAAACATGAATCATTTTTTGAAAAAGATTTTTGGGAATTGGAAGGGTATGACGAATTAGCTGACAAAGAAATAAAAAATATTCATTCAAATAAAGAAGATGAAAAAGAAAAAACTGTGACAGTGGTTTCAGAATATAAAAAAGCACAAGCAGAAGACATTGAAAGAAAGAAAAACAAATTGTTTTTTGATGTGGGTATACGTACACTATATTTTGCGACAAAAAATAATTTTAGAGACGATGTGGATTCTTTGATGAAAAGCTCTTTTAATGTTTTTAACTCTAAATTAAATAAAATTACTGCATCTAATTTATTAATCCCAAACAAATTAAGTGGATTTAGAAAAAAATTGGTAAAACTGGATTCTAAATTTATAGATAAAAAAGCTGCAAATGCACTTAGTTTTGAAATATTTAATTTATTCAAGGGCAGGATTTTTTTCTTGAATTCTATATTTTGGGAAACAATATTGGATAATAAAAGACCAACAGATATGGTTTTTTCCACCGAAGAATTAGCATCTGTGTTTCATTTTCCATTTACAGAGATAGATATGTTTAATAAAAAAGACAGCATTGCAAAAAATATTAATGCACCAAAAAATATCCCAAGATGATTGATTACATAAATAAACACAAAACATTGTTTTTTGATCTTTTTGTTTTCTTTTTTTTTCTCACCATACTTAATGTTTTTTTTCCACTGCATACTAATAAATCGCAATATCCTATATTATTTAATATAGAAAATGGTGAAACTGTAAGCAAAGTTGCAGATGATCTTGAAACTGATGGTTTGATAAGTTTTCCAATATTATTTAAGCTATCTGTCTTTTTTCATGGTGGTGTAGTACGTCGTGGAAATTATTATTTAGAAAAAGAACATAGTGTTTTTGCTCTTGCATATCATATAACAAGTACTAACAAAAAAACACCAGTTGTTAAAATACAAATACCGAATGGAAGCAATGTACATGAAATTGCCAACATAATCCAAAAAAATTTTCAAGAATTTGATATAGACAGTTTTATCAAAAAAGCATCTGTATATGAAGGAATGTTGTATCCTGAAA
>JABAAZ010000011.1 GCA_014238475.1 Candidatus Paceibacter sp.
ACAGGTTTGACAATTTCCGATGGTTGTATTGTTGCAAATCCGAGAGAAAACCACCTGAATGCACCCCCTTTTGCTTCCCCAAAGAGAACTAAATAAAGAATCACAGCAACAGTTGAAACAGACATTAAAACAATCACCCAATTTTTTCTAAACCACCTATAATCAAAAAATTTCCAAATTATAAAAAAAAATATCCAACCTAAGATAATGGCTGATAACTGAATTAAGATGCCAAGAAATATTCTATATGATTCACCTACAACAAATAGGGATGTATAGGAAGATAAAAACACTCCAAGACCAAAAAGTTGTAATGTTATAAGTAAAAAAATAATTATTTTTGCACTATTGTAATTTGTTATAGAAAATTTCAAATTATTTTATTAATTTTATATAAATACCAGCAAAATACCAATCATAGAAACCACAATAGAAACAACACTATATCTAGAGACTACAGACGCATCTGGCATTCCACCAAGTTGAAATGTATGATGTATTGGAGTTATTTTAAATAATGGCTTTTTGAAAACAATCCAGAAGAAATATTGTAAAACAATAGTTGCTGTTGTCATAATCATCAAGAATCCAGCAAACAGTGAAAAAACTATTCCACCTACTCCAAGCGCAGATGAAAGAAACGATATTGATGCAAGCAAAACAAGTGCAGACATAACACCAACTTCCCCCATATAGAATTTAGCTGGTGTAATATTAAACCAATGAAAACCAAGCAAGGCTCCAACAAACGCAAAACATATTGCAGCAAGTGGTAGTAAAACTACATTAGAAAGAAGTAAAAAAATACCTAAAAATAAAAATGCTGATTTATATACAGTTGATGCAAGTCCGTCTATACCATCAATAGGTGATGTAGAAATCCAACAGGTAAACCATAATGCAGACAAAACAGGCATCCATGAGGACACATTCCATACATACGAATACTTGCCAATCCCTATATTTAACGTTTCAAAACCAAAACTGTTTAAAGCTAGTCCAAACAAAAATCCAACAATCAGAAAAAATAAAAGTTTGTATTTGAATGGTATTTCTTTTCTGTTTTCTCTTATATCCATAAAATCATCAAGAAAACCAAACAAAGAAGCAGCGACAAAAACTGCAAAAATCACAAAAATTATTTCATTTTTTGCAAAATAACTATAGAGACCAAGTAATATTGTTGTTGGAACTACAAACGAAAATCCACCCATTCTTGGTGTTTTGTCTCCTTCCTCAATCTTTTTTTTTTGTATTTGATTAAACGGAATAGCCTCTACACCATCCAAGGTCATTTTTGTATTATCAGTCCTCCATGTTTTTTTTAATACAAGTATTTTAATCAAATGTGGTGTAAATAATAAAGTTAAAAATAAACTTGTAAAAAATGAAATTGGTATCAATATTAGTGGATTACTGAGTACAACTGAATACATATATCGGTTATAATAACACAAAGAAAAATAGTAAAATAGTAAAAATAAATATTTATTGTGAATAAACTTGTCTTTGATATAGAAACACAAAACACATTTCAAGACACTGGGTCAAAAAATCCCGAGACGTTATCTATATCAGTGGTAGCAATATATGATTATCAAAAAAATAAATATTTAGCCTTTTCTGAAAATGAATTGGATCAATTGTGGCCATATATTGACTCAGCAGACACACTAATAGGTTTTAACTCAAATCACTTTGATATACCGATACTAAACAAATATTATAAATATGATTTAAAAAAGAAAAAAAGTATAGATATATTAGAAATGGTAAAAAATTCACTTGGGAGAAGATTAAAATTAGACTGGATAGCAAAAGGAACACTCGGTTACTGCAAATCAGGTCATGGACTTGAAGCGATAGAATGGTGGAAAAATGGCGAGATTGATAAAATTAAAAAATACTGTATAGACGATGTAAAAATAACAAAAGAAGTTTTTGAATATGTTGTAGAAAACAACTCATTAAAATATGAAGATTTTGGTAATACAAACGAAATCAAAATAGACACAACTCTATATCTAGATCCGACTACAGAAGATGAAATTAGTAATACAAGTTTAAATTTTTTGTAATACTATATATATATATGAAATACATTAATCACTTTTTAATAATTTTTTCTGGACTTTTAATAGCATTTCTTATTATTTATAAAGATAGTAGAGAAAATTTTAAAATAGATGATATAGAAATACCATCCCCAAAAAAAGCATTTTTTATTGAAGAGGGTGATATTATAATTGGAAATAAAGATGCTAACTTTTTTTTCATAGAATATATTGACTTGCAATGTCCTTCATGTAAGGAATTTCACCCACACCTACATTCATTAATAGCTAGTAGACATGTTACATCCGGAGAAGTTGCTGTTGTAATAAGACACGGACCACATATAGATAATCTGTCTACTGAAAAAGCATTAGCTACTGAGTGTGTTAGAAGAAATTATGGAGACAATAAAGCACTATCCTTCATTGATCAAACTATTTTGGTTGTAGAAGAAACACAATACCCTACAGAAAGAATTGAAAAAATTTTTAATAATTTAGGTATAAATCTTGAAAAAATCAAACAGTGCAAATCTATTACTGGTGATGTAAGAATTAAATTTGAGCAAAAAACAAAAGATATAATCAATAGTTTGCAAATAATAGAAACACCGTATATACAAATATTAGACAACAATGGTACTGAATTATATTCAGCATCTGGAGTGCATACATTTGAAGAATTAACAAACCTTTTCTTTCAATTACTCGAATAACTCAGGAGATAAAGACTTTTTTAAATCGGAAACTTTTACTCTATCTTGTTTCATCGAATCCCTATTCCTTATTGTGACCGTGTCATCTTCTAGTGTCTGATAATCCACTGTAATACAAAATGGTGTTCCAACCTCATCTGCTCTTCTGTATCTTTTTCCTATACTTTGTGTTTCATCATAAAGACAAACATAATCACCAGATAACATATTAAACACAGAAGTCGCTTTTTGCCTAAGATTTTCTTTTTTAAACAAAGGCAAGACAGCAACATATATCGGAGCAATTTCTGGTTTTAGTTTTAACACGACTCTTGTTGTTTTATCCGGTAATTCCTCTTCTGTATAAGACTCAAGTAACACAGCTAAAAACAATCTCTCAACACCGATTGAAGTCTCAATTATATTTGGAGTGTAATTTTTTTTTGTTATTTCATCAAAAAACCCCATTGTTGTTTTTGAAAATTTTTGATGTTGAGAAAGATCCCAATCACCGCGATCATGTATACCTTCAAGTTCTTTCCATCCAACTGGATATTTGTATTCAATATCCAATGCATTTTTACAATAAAAAACTAAATTATCATGTTCTTTATATCTGATGTTTTCTTCAGATATTCCGAGTGAGATTAAAAATTCAAAGCTTGATTTTTTAAATCTTTCAAAATTTTCTTTTGAGTTACTTGGGAAATCAAAATATTGCATCTCCATTTGTTGAAACTCTCTTAATCGAAATACAAATTGCCTCGCAGATATTTCATTACGGAAAGCCTTTCCGATTTGCGCTACACCAAATGAAATATTTTTGTTTATTGAATTTGATATATTTTTATAATTTATAAAAATTCCCTGACACGTCTCTCCCCTTAAGTAAGATTTTCCAAACTTAGTTTTATTAAGATTTGATTCCACTAACAAATTAACAAATTCTGGATCTTGCAGATTATTTGTATCAACACCATCAATTTTTATATTTCTTCAAGTTCAATTTTCATTGAATATTTTTTTTATTTTATCTATATCTGTAATTCCGTTACAATCTATGTTAATTTTTTCCAATAAGTGATCAACCCTATATTTAATTCCTGTTTTTTTATCTGTTGTACATGGGTCAGAAAAATTAGATGTGTGTCCTGAAGCCTCCCAAACCTTTGGATTAGTAAAAATAGCAGAATTTATACCAAAAATATCCTTATTTCTATGAACTGTTTCCTTCCACCATTTTGCTTTTATGTTTTTTTCTAACTCAACTCCAAGAGGTCCATAATCATATACACCAGAAAAACCATCATAAATTTCTGATGATGGAAACATAAAACCTCTAGATTTACATAACTTTATAACTGCTTCCCATTTATTTTCCATATTTATAATTATATATCATTAAGTTTTTTATGGTTAATCACTATATTTATCAGTTTCTCTACATCATTAAATCTCTCTTCAAATGTAGAAGAAAGTACAACTATAGCTATTTTTGAATTCTTTATATTTATTACAATTGCTAAGTTGCCACCAGCTAAATCAGTATACCCTGTTTTTGAAATGAAAATATTATTAAACTTTTTGGTCAGTATGTTTGTATTAGTAGCTTCAAACAGACGCTTATCAACGGTATAAAACTTTTTTGAATATATACCAGTGTCATAAATAATATCGGACAACTCCTCTATAGAAAGTTTTAATATAGAAACTATGTCTTTTGGTGAACTTTTTGCACTAGATAAACCTAGGTGTATATCAAGTCCAGTTGAATTTGTAAAATAAGATTGATTTAAATTTTTATCTTGCTGATATTTTTTTACTAAATCAAAAAAATCATAACCAGTGACTTCTTCTACATGCCTCTGTATTGCTGTTATACCAATATTTGAAGACTCAATTAATGAAAATTTAAGCAGTTCTTCAGCATCCCACCTATCGCCAACTTTTAAATCTGTATTGGCATAAACATTTAAATCTTGTGTTGTTATTTCTATTTCATCCCCTTTTGAAAAATATTGGTGTGCGACCAATGCAGAAACGATTTTAGATATAGATGCTGTTGGGTATGTAAAAGAACTGTTTTTTTCAAGCAAAATTTCATTATGATCTAAATCATATACTATGTACCCATCTGCTTTTATTTTATATTTACTAATATCGATATTTATTTGGCTTTTTTTTAATGACACAATTTCTGGTGTGTTAATTTTGATGGAGAAAAAATTCAGCAGGATTACACAAACGAGTGATGATAAAAAAAAGACTATTATTTTATACATAAACTACTGATACATCTTTTTAATCTCTTCTAAACTCTCTTGCATTTTGTATCTTGTTTGTTCGTAGTTTGGTAATTTTTCCACAGAATCTACTCCTATACTAGATAAAAAATCCAATGTGACCATATAAAGACTTGTTTTGCTATCTGTTTTGGAAACTAATCCTCGTAGGACAAGTTGTTTTAATATAAAATGCGTATTTACACCACGAATAAAGTCTATATCTATTTTTTTTATTGGTCCGCAATATGCAATCGTTGTTAGGGTCTCTCGTACTCGTTTTGACAGTGGTCCATCTGTCTCCTCTTTTTTTATTTCTTTTATTTTTTCTGAAATACTTTGATTTGTATAGAAACCAATAAAATTTCCGTTATCACTTAAACAAATTCCCCTATCTTGATAGTCGGTTTTTAAATCTGTTATTATTTTTTCAAGAATATCATTTTTAATATTAATTTTTTTTGAAATATTTGATCTGCTTATTTCCCCTCCTGATAAAAATATAAGAGCTTCTACTATTTTTTTTTGTTCGCTATTTGTATCCATATTTATATTTTAATTTCTATGTCGCCGTATATTTTATTTTGTGATACATTTATTTTATCCTGTTTCATTAATTCAAGTAATGCTAAAAAAGAGATCGCATATGTTTTCTTTGTTCTATTGTCTGCAAGTTGATTAAAAAAACTATTTGTTTTAAGATTTTGTATTTTTTTATCTAAAGTATTCATCATCTCATCAAGAGTTATAACGATGTCAATCACTTTCTCCTTTAGTTCTTCTTTTTTAGGAAGTAAAAAAACAATATCTTCTGCAATCAAAGAAATCATATCCAAATTCATTTTTCTATCTGGACGAAACATTACGTGTATTTTTTGTTTTATTGGACTTGGACAACAGTATGTTTTTTTTGAACAGTTTTCTGCTAAAAACATACTTGCATTTTTCAACAGTTCATACAGAAACAGTCTTTTTTCTAAAATATTTGCATCAACCTGCTCTTCTTCTAAATAAGAAAGCATTGGTAGGAGTGATTTAGATTTTATAAAAAGAAGTATTGATGCTGTGTGTACAAAGCAAGCAACCTGCAGTGATGGAAAAACAGCTTGTTTTTTCAGTTCCTCAAGGTAATCATTTGTTATTTTTGCCAATGATAGTGTATTTATTTGCATCCTCTTTTTTTCTATTAGCGACAAAAGCAGGTCAATTGGCCCGTCAAAATTTCGGTCTTTTGATTGTATTATTTTTTGATTGATTGAATCAGACACTTTTATTTTTCAAAAGAAAGTAAAAACTCATTATAGAATTTTTTCCTTTATGATACAAGTTTACCATACAAAAAAACAATACTAACTATAAAAAATTATTTTTTTCTTAATCCGACTAAGATTTTTATTTCATGCAACCTCCTATCTAACAATTTATTGATTTTTTTTCTATTTTTAGATAATATTTTTTCGGTAAAATTAGCGTCTTTTATGATTTTGTTATATTTTTTTCTTGAGTCATCAAATTTATTCATAAAAACATTCAAAAGTTCATTTTTTGCTTCTTTGTATCCGACAGATCCAGATAAGTATTTTTCCCTGAGCGAAGAAGAATCATTAGTTAATAAATCATAAAAATAAAAAATGTTGCACTTATCTGGATTTAATTTTTCACCTCTACCCTTTGAATCAGTTTTAATAGCTGCTATCTTTTTTTGGATTATTTCTTTATCTGCAAAGATTGGTAGAGTATTTTTGTAACTTTTACTCATCTTTCTGCCATCTGTACCCATTATCTCTATGTCATCTTTTACAAAAACATTTGGCTCTTTAAAATATTTACCAAATTGTTTGTTAAATTTTCTAGCCCACTCTCTTGTATATTCTATATGCTGAAGCTGATCACGGCCAACCGGAATTATATCAAAATCTGGCAATAATATATCTGATGCCATTAATACTGGATATATTGAAAGTGCCAAAGTTGGTATTTTTTTTGATGCAACTGCTGATTTATATGCATGTGATCTTTGCAGGTGTGGAAACGTTGTAATAGAAAACAAAACCCACATTAACTCTGTTAGTTGAGGAAAATCTGATTGCCTGTATATTATCGTTTTTTTTGGATTTATTCCCAATGCAACAAAAGATTTAACCAGCTCATCTGTTTTTTTATGTGTTTGTTTTATGTCTATTGTTGAGTCTGCAAGAGTGTGAAGATCTGCTATAAAAAGAAAGATTTCAGTGTTCTTTTTTTGCAATTCCAATATATCTGCAATTACAGCAAAATAATTTCCTAAGTGTATTTCTCCGGTTGGTTTTATTCCTGTTAAAACTTTCTTCATTGTTTTTATTATAATATAAAAATTAAAATAAAATTAAAATAAAAATATCAATGGTGTATAAAAAACACTCGTGTCTATTTTTTTTAAAAACCTTCTTCTTTCAAAATTTTTAAAGCTTCTTTTGCTTTTTTTGTTATTTTTGTTGGTGTTGTAATAATTATTTTTACAAAAAATTCAGAAACATTTGACTTACTAACTCTTAAAATTTTACCAGATGTTGTATTTTGTGGAACTTTAATAGTGATATCCTTGCTTTCTAATGTTTTGATTTTGTAGTCAGCTGACAAAAGAGCATCTGTAACAGAGACCTCAAGATTCTGAAATGGCATTCCATTTAATTCATAAAACACAGAATCACTTGATACATGAAATCTTAAGTGTAA
>JABAAZ010000012.1 GCA_014238475.1 Candidatus Paceibacter sp.
AAACTGGTGGTACAGCAAAACTAAAAGAAGAAATAGAAGATGAAATAGATAAGGGAACTGTTTTTGATTATGGTGTTGGTGAATTAATTTTTACTCCCAACACCACAAATGCAATTTTACATTTAGATGAAAATAATTCAATAGCAAGTACAGTAAGTATGATAGCGCCAAGTCCAGATTGGTTTATTGCTATTAGAACTAATCTCTATCAAAATGAAAATTGGATAGAGGATGTCACAATAGATGCTTTAAATTTTGATGCAGGAACTGATTCGGGTAAAAAATTTAAATCTTTTAACAAAGATACAAATCCAAAAGAAAATATAACACCTCTAGAAGATGCATCAGAAATACCCATTGCTTCATTTAGATTTAAGAGAATAAAATAAATTATTTTTTCTTTGAATTTTGCTCTTGAAATCTAATTATTTCATCTCGCAATATAGCTGCTGTTTCAAAATCTAATTTCTCAACTGCCCTTTCCATAGCTTCTTTTTTTTCTTTAATAAATAATCTTGGGTTTCTTTTGTATTTATCCATTTCCAGTTTTAAAAGACTGTCAGTTGTTCTTTTTTGTATTAGGTTCATTTCCTCTCTTATATCTTTTATTTCTTTTCTTATTGTTATTGGTGTTATTTTGTGTTTTTTATTGTATGCTTGTTGAATCTCCCTTCTTTTTTTTGTCTCAGAAATAGCAGCCGCCAATGCATTACCTATAACATCCGCATATAAAATCACCCTGCCTTTTTGATTTCTTGCTGCCCTTCCTATTGTTTGTATAAGAGATGTTTTTGTTCGTAAAAATCCCTCCTTGTCAGCATCAAAGACTGCTACCAGGGTCACTTCAGGCAAATCAAGCCCTTCTCTCAAAAGATTTACGCCGATAAGAACATCAAACTTACCTCGTCTAAAATCAGTTAGAATTTCAGTTCTCTCTATTGTTTTTATCTCACTATGTATATATTTTGATTTAAATTTGTTATCACTCATAAAACTCGATAAATCCTCTGCACTTTTTTTAGTTAATGTTGTCGCCAAAATTCTGCCTTTATTTTTAATCTCTTTTTTTGCCTCTTTAATAAAAGATACTACTTGTCCTTCATTTTTACTTGTCGCTGTAATAGGTTTTACTAAAATTTCTGGATCAACTAAACCAGTAGGTCTTATTATTTGCTCAACCACTCCACCTTGTTCTGTACTGTTTTCTATTTCATATGCTGATGGTGTTGCAGAGAGATATAACATTTGTCCTGTTTTTTTATTAAACTCATCAAAAGTTAAAGGTCTGTTATCAAAAGCAGAAGGTAGTCTAAATCCAAAATTTATCAGTGTTTTTTTTCTAGCTCTATCTCCGGCATACATCCCAGATATTTGAGGAAGTGTCACATGTGACTCATCAATAATCGTAAGAAAATCTTTTGGGAAATATGATAACAATGTGTTTGGTGCTTCTCCCTCTTTTCTTTTATCAAAAAACCTTGAATAGTTTTCTATTCCATTGCAATAACCAATCTCACGGATTAGTGCTATGTCTTGTAGTGTTCTATGTTTTAATCTATCAGCCTCAAGAAATTTGCCCTGTCTCTTAAACATAGCTAGTTGTTTTTTATATTCAGTTAATATTTGCTCAATAACAACAGTTCTTTTTGATTCATCTGATATAAAATGCTTTGCTGGAAATAAAAAAAATCCTTCTATATCAGGAGAGATTATCTCTCGTGAAAAAGGATCTATGCTTATAATTTTTTTGATTGTTGAAAAATCAAAAAAGATTTGATAGATAATCTCTTTATTTACAGGCATTATCTCTATTTTGTTTCCGATAACAGTTAATTTTCCAGGTGATAAATTATTTGGAACTCTCTCAAAAAATATTTTTATTGCTTTTTTGATAAAATCTTCTCTTGTAATTTTTTTGTTTTTTGTGACTTTTAAATGAACTTTTTTATATTCTTCTGGGCTACCCAATCCATATATAGCAGACACAGACGCAACAACAATAACATCTTTTCTAAGTAACAGTGATTGTGTTGTATCGTGTCTTAACCTGTCTATTTCTGCATTTATTTGAACTTCTTTGCTTATATATGTATCTGAAATCGGCACATACGCCTCTGGTTGATAATAATCATAATAGGATACAAAATAATGAACAGAGTTGTTTGGAAAAAACTCTTTATATTCCTGTGCCAGTTGTGCAGCTAAAGTTTTATTGTGAGCTATAACCAATACAGGTTTGTTTATTTTTTCTATTACATTTGCTGTAGTAAATGTCTTCCCTGACCCTGTAACACCAAGCAGTGTTGTATGTTTGTATGATTTGTCTGAGAGAGATTTATGCAATTTATTTATTGCTTTGATTTGATCTCCAGCTGGTTTATGTTTGCTTACTAATTTAAATTTCACAAAATTTATATAAACAAAGCAGTGTTTAAGTTAATAAAATTGTTTTTATTGTTGGTTTATAACTTCTATTATTTCCACTTGAAATAAAACACTTGCATTTGGTGGGATTGGACCTGATCCAGTTTCTCCGTATGCAACTTTAGAATCCAACCTAATTCCACGAATACCACCACTTCTTGCACCCAAAAGACCTATTTCAATACCTGGTATTACAGTTCCGTTTCCAATTACAGCCTCAAGAACTTCTCCTGTATTAGTTTGTGAAAACAACTGACCAGTTTTTTCCAAGTATCCTTCATAAGAAAACCTGACAACACTTCCTTCTTTTACCTCCGGACCAAAACCTTTTTTGTAGTCCACATACTGTACTAAACCGCCAATTCTGGATTGAACTTTTGGTAATTTATTTTTGCTGGCAAAAAGAGATGCTTCTGTTAATTTTGATGACGACAACTCTTGTATAGGCAACACTCTTTCTACCCTGTTTACTATTTCTCTTGGAAAAAGTTGTGCTCCGAATATAAATAGAAAAAATGATATAGCGACAGATATTGCTATTGCTGTTTTTAGTTTATTTGTATCTTGTATCATAATTTTATTCTTTGTATACAATATAACACATAATTTTTCATACGATTTCTTACCCCAATGTTGGAAATAATACTGTGTCCTTTAGGTTTTTGTTATTTGTTATTAAAGTGACTATTCTATCAATACCCATACCAAATCCAACCATAGGTGGAAAACCATGCTCCATAGCGTCTAAAAACTCATCATTTGTTGGCATTGCCTCAAGGTCACCCTCTTCTCTTGCTTTTTTTTGATTTTCAAAAAATATTTTTTGTCTTTGCGGGTCTATTAGTTCTGAATACCCTTTTACTACTTCCCACCCCATTATGACAAGCTGAAAACTTTCTGCTTTACTTGGATCTTTATCTGATACACGAGCAAGTGGGAAAAGATCTGTAGGGTGATCTATTATAAACACAGGATCTTTTAAATTTGGTCGTGCCACTTTTTTATACAAATCATCCAGTATTGTTGCTCTTGATTTATTTTCTAATAATTCTTTTTTTATACCTACATCTACTGATTTTTTAATTAACACTTCTTTCGTTGCATCTATATCTATATCATATTTTTTCATTAAATCTGAAAAGGTAATTGTTGGAATATCTTTTGACAAATCAAATTCGTGATCATTGTATGTAAATGTTGTTTTATTAAGCGATTTCTCTACAGCATATTTAAGTAGGTCCTTGGTCATCTCGATACCCTCAATGTAATCACTGTATGCCTTGTACCACTCAAGCATTTGAAATTCCTGCAAATGTGATGAATCTATACCCTCGTTCCTAAAATCAATGGCAAACTCAAAAACCCTTTCAACCCCACCACAAGCAACCATTTTCAAATCAAGTTCGTTTGAAATCCGAAGATAAAAATCTTTTTTTAAATAGTTATGGTGGGTTTTAAATGGCTCGGCTAATGCACCTCCATATACTGTTTGCAATGTCCTTGTTACCACTTCTCTAAAACTTCTTTCAAGAAGCCACTCTCTTGATGCTTGGACAAACTTTTCTCTTATCTTGAATGTTTCTTGCGTATTTTTGTTAAGTATTAAATCAAGATATCGTTTTCTATACTTTAATTCCACATCTTTAACACCAAAAAAAGCAGACGGGAGCGGACTTACTGCTTTTGACAACAGAACAACATCTGTAGCGAGTACTGCAAGAGTGCCTCTTTTTGTAATAAAAGGTTCACCTTCTATTCCTATAAAATCTCCAGGATCAACAAACTCATTGAAAAAATTAAATGGATCGTTGCCTATACAATCATTTTTTATAGCAACCTGTAATTCACCTTTCATATCAGCTATATCTAAAAAGATTATTTTTCCATGATCTCTTTTTGTTATTACTCTACCAGCCACACTACACACATTTTTTGGTCCACTTAGTACTGATGCACCATCTCTGAAACTCTTTTCATCCATGTTAGAGACATCACTTGTAAAATGCGTCTTATTAAATTTACTTTTATAAGGTATATTGCCAGATTTTTTCAGTTTGTTTAATTTTTCTAATCTAACCTTATATTCATCTGATATATTTTGTTCATCCATACTTTTATAATAACCTATTAAAGAGTTTTTATTTTATTATTTTTTATATATATAGCACTTCCGTCAGCAAACACACAAACTTTTTTCTGAGTTTTTTGTTGAAATAACTTAATTTTTGCATCCATAGATTCTCTATAGTGTGGTATAAAAGCAAAATCTATAATAGAAAATGCAGAAAGATCAGATATACCAACTTTATTTTTATCTGGATTTATCTCTGATGCACTTTCTATGTCCGGAGACAAGATAAGTGATCCAGCACTCGACCCCATATATAAACCGCCTCGATCAAAAAGTTGTTGTATTTGCTCTAATAAACCTGATTCTTTTGCATATTTTAGTAATGCAAAAGTGTTTCCTCCGCAGACATAGATAATATCAGATTGTATATTTAAATTTGTTTTCCCTTCTATATCTAAAAAAGAAACCTCCTTACATCCAAAGGATAATATTTGATCTTTTGTTTTTTCTGCAAGCAGTGCTTTTTCTTTTTTTGGATTTGCTGTTGTTATTATTGTTGCTGTTTTATAGTTATGTTCTTTTACTATTGAAATAAAAAAATCTTGAATTTTTTTATGGGAAAAAGAAGATGATGTTAACAGCAGATGTCTATTCATTGCTAATTTTTATATTAGATTTTTTGCAAAATGCTCTTTCAAACACTTGTATATTTTTAAATGTACTTCTGCATCATAAAGTGCTGTGTGTCTTTTTTTATCATCTGTTAATTCAATATTAAAAAAATCGACAAGAGAATATACGGAATCGTAATTCTCACCAAGCATTGTTCCTATAGATGCAAGATCCACTGTTCGGAACGAACAGATAAAATCCTCTTTTTTATATTTTTCCCAAAGTTTTTTTAGAAAAATTAAATCATTATATGCGTTTGAAGCTATTATTTTTACATTTCCTACCGCCTCTGTGCCATATGTTTTAATTATTTTCTGTTCAAAGTCAGTCAAAAATACTTCTGGTTCCACACCATGTGTCAAAGCGTCTTCTTTGGATATTTTGTGCACACCCTCTGCTTCTTCGCACCAACTGTACTCTTCTGGTTTATAGTTTATTAACCACTCTTCTTTATGTAATGAGTTAAGTTTTTCATCTAAGAAAATTGCAGCAAAGGAGATAAGTTGAGCAGTACAATGTTCAAGTCCAGAAAACTCACCATCAGCTGCTATTAAATAATATTTTTTCATTTTCTTCATATTTTTATACTGTCTATGTGTTTTGCAACAAGCATGTTGGAAAATTCAGCAATCTTTTTCATACCGGCTTCCCTGCTTTTTTCTTTTGCGTTTTGATGGCAAAATGAAATTGATAAATTAAATAAATAAGTAATTTTATGACAAAAAATAATTTTCATTTTGGCTAACCAAATTATCATTAGTAATATTATAACTCTATAAATATCAGATATGAGAGAGTAAATCTTGCAACAACTCTTGTGGTTTTTGAGTTGCATCTAGTTTTTTGATGCTCCAACCTTGAGTATTTAAATATTCCACAGTTTCATTATATACTTCTATATTTTTGCCTATATCTTTTTCAAACCTGTCTTTTTTTATATTTCTTTTATCTATCCTTTTATAAACTATATCCACAGGCGCGCTCAAAACAAAAAAGTGTACATCTGCCTTTGCAACCTCTTGTAAAATTTTATACAGTGTGTGAATTATTTTTATCATTTTTTCATTTCTATTTTCTTTTTCTATTGAAAAATATTGATATACAAAAGTAGAAATCACAGACCTATCCAATACAACAGTTCTATCTTCGGATAAATCTTGTTTCATCTTGCCCATCCATATATCAAACCTGGCAGCAAAAACTAACAAGAGATCCCTATAATAATTTTCACTAGAAAAATCCATTAACGTTTTATATATAAGTTTGGAATCCTGTGGCTCTTTATAAAAAGAAAACTTTCGATCCTTTGTTTCAATTGAAACATCATAGACTTTTAGATTATCTACTAGCGTTGTTTTACCAACCCCATCTGCCCCTTCTATTATTATTATTTTTCCCATTGATATATTATAAAGGCATTATTATGATACAATATGCACATATGGAAATAATGAAAGCCGTAATTTTAATTATTATAGGGATTGGTGCTTATCTTTTTGTTTTTGATAAAGATAAACTTGATAGTATCACTGAAGGAATAAGAGAATTTGTTGAAAATTTTAAAGATGAACACCTTACTTCCTTAAATGATTCTGAACTAAATACATAAGCATATAAAGCAAAAAATACCTTATGATACTTTGTTGCTATGATTTAATCCTATTTATTGCTGATATTATTGTGTGTTATCCATTGATATGTTATAAAACATTGTGCTGTGGTATAATATAACTATATGGAAATACTAAAATCTATAATCATAATTGTAATAGGTATTGGTATCTATCTTTTTGTTTTTGATAAGGATAGATTTCACACTGCATCTACAGAGATAAAAAAGTTTGTTGACAGATTTATAGAAGAACAGCTTGATTTCTCAATAAAAGACACTTTAAACATAGAGAGCAAACTAGACACAGCAAATACAAACATAGACACCAACACAGAATAATTTATTTTATAAATTCAAATTTT
>JABAAZ010000013.1 GCA_014238475.1 Candidatus Paceibacter sp.
AGCCTTGTCTAAAAACCTCTCCTTTAATTTCTTCTGCACCACCTCCAGAAAATAAAATTTTTTTTATATTAGAATCCACCAACAAAGCTTCATATAAACCAGTAACACCTAAATAACCACTGTGACACTTTCCAATGTTGTAATCAGGATTTGTTTTAAACGCTCCGGAAAAATCCAATTGAGATAAATCTTTTTCTGCTTCAGGGAACCCTTCTACTAATTCCTTTATCTTTGTTTTAGTTTCTTCTGAAAGAGTTTCTTTTTCTTTTGAGTCCGGGCATATTTTTCTAATCAATCTTTGAGCAACAATCAAGTTTAAAGCAGATGCTATTGTTTGTGGAGAGATACCGAGCTCCATTAACCTAGGTATGGCACCAGAAACATCGTTTGTGTGAAGTGTAGAAAAAACTAGGTGTCCTGTCAATGCGGCATCCACTGCCACTTTTGCCACCTCTGGATCTCTTATCTCTCCAACTAAAATAATATCAGGGTCTTGCCGTAAAATCGCCCTTAAACCAGTTGCAAAAGAATAATCTTTTGTTATAGGTGTTTGGACTATGCCATCTACATGATATTCAATAGGTTCTTCAAGTGTTATTATTTTTATTTCTGGTGTTAAAACTTCTCGTAAAAAAGAATAAAGAGTTGTTGTTTTTCCAGAACCTGTAGGTCCGGTAACAATTACCATTCCGTGCGGTTTTTTTATTTCTTTTTTAAAAACACCAAGAAGTTTTTCTGGTATACCCAAGCTCGATAAACCAACTTTTGTAGTGTTTGGGTCTAATATACGTATAACAACAGATTCTCCGTATGGGTTTGGTATGGTAGATACTCTAGATTCTATATCTCTACTACTTGTTCTTATTGTAAACCTTCCGTCTTGTGCTATTTTTGTATTACTTATTTTCATATTACAAATAAGTTTTATTCTAGTCTCAATTTTTTTACCCGTGTTTTTATCAAATTTATATATATCAGACAACACCCCATACACTCTAAACCTCAGCAAAAGTCCATTTTCTATGGATTCAAGGTGTATATCAGATGCAGATAGTGCAATAGAAGAAACAAGCACGGTTGAAATCTGTTTTGTTGTTCTGTATGCGTGATTTTCTTTTTCTGTCTCTTTCAATTTTTTTTGTATTTCATCCACAGTTGTTGTGGTTTGGCTTGCCACATCAAATTCTTTTTGTTTGGATAAGTCTATTAAACCAGCAGAAACAACAGTGGATGTTTTTATATCATCATAATATTGAATAATTTTTTTTATAGTTTTGGTAGAGGCAAAATGTTTTTCTATAGAAAAACCTCGTGAAATAAGGTTTTGCTCTAGTTTAATAGCGTCTTGGTTTTTAATGTCTCGTATAGCGGCAAAAAGTTTTTTCCTTTCTCTTTTGTATATAACAAAAGATGCTTTTTCTGCTTGTTCTTTTGTTATCAACTGAAGTGCATTTAAAGACACAGAGGAAGCAAAGTTGGATAAAGTAGGTATCCCATATCTTTGAGAGAGAAATTCCAAAAGTCGCTCTTCCTCCTTTTCTTTTATCTCTTGTAATTCTGCTGATAATTTATCTGATTTAAAATCAATCACAATGACATTGTAACATGCGATTGTGATATCATTTTAAACAAATGAAAGAAGAAACGAAGAGGCTTAAAGAAATAATCATAAATAAAAATAAGAATACTGCTTTTATTGTTTTTTTATATGGAGACCTTGGGTCAGGAAAAACAACTTTTACCCAAGTTTTTGGTAAAAGTCTTAAAATTAAAAAAAATATCACAAGCCCAACATATCAAATCAGAAAAGATTATAAAATAGATGAAAACCTGACAGGATTTTGCAATCTCACTCATATAGATCTTTATAGGATAGAAAAAAAAGACATAAAAGAAACATTAAAAATAATAGATCTACAAAACATATCAAGTATAAAAACAAACATTATTTTTATAGAGTGGCCAAATAAAGCAGAAAAATTACCAATCGAAGCCGATATAAAAATGTTTTTTCAGCACAAATCAAATAAATATATAATAGATATAAAAGAAGTATGAAAAAAAAACCAAAACTTTTTTTAATAGACACAATGGCATTGCTCCATAGAAGCTATTATGTGACAGCAGACTTAAGAACAAAAAATGGACTAGCAACTGGCGCCATGTATGGAACACTTCAAACTATTTTATATTTTATCAAAAAATATGACCCACAAAACATAATTGCTTGCTTTGATTTGCCAGATAAAACAAAAAGACACGAAGCTTTTCAAGATTATAAAGCAGGAAGGAGCGAGATTGATGAAGATCTGATTTCTCAGATGAAAAACATAAAAGAAATTTTTCAATCTGTTGGGTTTTCTGTACAATCTATGCCTGGGTATGAGGCAGATGATCTGATAGGAACACTGTGTGAAAAAAACCATAACACTTTTGATATTTTTATAACTACTGTCGACAACGATCTTTTACAACTTGTAAAACCAGGTGTGTCTGTTTTCTTACCAAAAAAAGGTTTGAGAAACATGAAGGAATATCATAAAGATGATGTAATAGAAAAATTTGGGTTTGGTCCAGATAAAATAATTCAATACAAAGGAATATGTGGAGACCAGTCAGACAATATAAAAGGTGTTGCGGGAATAGGGGAGGTTGGAGCAAAAAAATTATTAGAAAAGTTTGATACACTTGAACAAATCTATTCGAAAATAGAGGAAGGAAGAGAGGGTTTTGAAAAAATAGGGTTTAGAAAAAGAACAACAGACTTACTTATTGAAAATAAAAAAGATGCTTTTTTTTCAAGAGACTTGGCAACAATACATAAAAATGCACCAATGTCATTGCCTAAAAGTTCGTGTCGATGGAAAGATCAAATAAACATAAAAAAAGCAGAAGAGGTCTTTGAAAAATATGAACTTGAAAAAATTTTTTCTAATATAAAAAAAGAACTTATAAACACAAATTGTGACAAAGAAGAAAAAAACAAAGAAAACATAAAAAAATATGACAAAAAAGAAGTAAAAACAATACAAATACTGTATTGGATACTAAATTCAGATGTGACCGAGGTGGAAGTAGAGGAAGTTGTAAAAGAGTATAATTCAACAAATTTAACAGAAATAATCAAAACACTTAAACAAAACATAAAAGAAAACGACCTTGTATATATATATGAAAACATAGAGAAACCCCTTGTAGAGATACTGCAAAAAATGGAAAGCTGGGGTATAAAAATAGATGTAAAACATTTGAAAAAACTGGAAACAAAAATGAAAAAAGAAATAGAGGAAACAGAAAATGAAATTTTTAAAATTTCACAAAAAACATTTAATGTAAATTCTACAAAACAGATGTCTGAGGTGTTGTTTGTAGATATGGGGTTAGGTAAAAAGAAAATTAAAAAAACACCAAAAGGAGCAAGGTCAACAAAAGAAGCTGCGCTGCTAGATATATATGATGAATCACCTATAATTAAATTTATATTAAAACACAGAAAAACATCAAAGCTTTTAAAAACATATGTATTACCTATACAAAACCTTGTAGACGGCGAACAAAAACTTCACACTACTTTTATACAAAATGGAACAACAACAGGAAGGTTTGCGTCAAAAAATCCAAACATACAAAACATACCAATAAGAACAGAAGAAGGGAACGAGATAAGAAATGCCTTTGTTGCAACAAAAGGATGTTTGTTAATTTCTTTTGATTATAATCAACTTGAGCTAAGGCTTGCTGCAATTATGTCAAAAGATAAAAATTTATTAAAAATCTTAGAAGGAAACAGAGACATACACACAGAAACTGCAAGTTTAATGTATAAAACGGATATAAAAAATATAACAAAACAAATGAGAAACACTGCAAAAGCAATTAATTTTGGTATTTTATATGGAATGGGGTCAAGGGCTCTTGCAAAATCAATGAACACATCTCAAAAAGAGGCAAAAGAGTTTATTGAAAACTACAACAACACATTTACAGGGCTAATAAGGTTTTTAGATGATACAAAAAGATTTGCAAGGATGCATGGATACACCAAAACACTTTTTGGAAGGAAAAGATATATAAGAGATATAAACTCTTCTATTCCTTACCTTGTTTCACAAGCAGAAAGGTTTGCTATAAACTCACCAATACAAGGCACAGAAGCCGATGTAATAAAACTCGCAATGATAGATATTGATAAATATACAGAAAAAAACAAAAATGTAAAAGTTCAAATGCTTTCACAGATACACGATGAACTTTTGTTTGAAATAAAACACACAAACATAGACGACAAAGAGGTAGTCAAACATATAGAAAAAATTAAAGAAATAATGGAAAATGTCCTAAAAAAAATAAACATAAATATAAAACTAAACACATCAGTATGTTTCGGGGAGAAATGGGGGTCGCTAACAGAAACAAAAAAATAATATGCTTTTTATACTAAGCGGTTCTGATTACCCTAAAATTAGAAAACACACAGAAACTATTATAAAAAACTTAAAAAACAGGAAAACAGAAAGTGAATATATCAGGGTGACAGCACAAACTGAGTGTGAAAATCTAGAATCTTTTTTAAACACAGAAAGTTTGTTTGGAAAAAAGAAAATTGTTTTTTTTGACAATGTGTTTGAAAACAGAGAAATAAAAGATAGTTTTGAAAAAAATATAGAGGGAATAATAAACTCAAAAAACTTTTTTCTTTTACTTGAGTATTCTATCCCACCAGTTTTTTTAAAGAAAAAAGAAATAATAAAAAACCTAAAAAAAATAACAATTAAAAAAATAGAAAAAACAGAAGCTCAGGTGAACCAAAATTTTTTTCATTTATCAGATCTTTTAATAAAACAAAACAAAAGTGCACTTTGGATTGCTTTTTGGAGAGAGTCTGTTAATAAAGAAAACATTGACTCAATAATAAGTATTATTTCTTGGCAAATAAAAATGATTCTTTTGGCTCACACTTGCAAAAACGCAAAAGAAGCAAAGGTAAAAGAATTTGTTTTTAAAAAAAGCAAAGAAGCTACAAAAAAAATAACAAAAGAAAAAGCACTGTGGATGCTTGAGTCATTACAAAAAGAAAACTTTGATTATATAAAGAAAATACCAAAGAGGTTGCAGATAGAAAACTGGATATTAAAAAACATTGAAATATAAGCGTTTGTTTTGTTAAACTAAGATTATACCGCTTGTAGCTCAGTTGGTAGAGCAACCGGCTCTTAACCGGTGGGTCCCAGGTTCGAATCCTGGCAGGCGGACAAAATAAAATTAATAAACAAAGGTATCTACAAGGTTGTCATGCTCATCAAGTAAAATTATCACAGATTTTGATTTTTTCCATAATGACTCTTCTTGGTTCAAAAAAAGTCTCCACTCAGGCAACAAAAAATCAGAATCATTGTAGTGTCTTGTTATACAGCCACTTTCTGTAAAAACATTTTGAACAAAATCTCTGCAACTCGGTGGTAAAGATTCTGAGTTTCTTAAAGATGTACACAAAGGTAGGGACTCTACAAAGTCTTTACACACATCTCCAGTATCTATAAAAGTTGAACCTTGTAAAAATTCTTCTTTTGGTAAAGGGCAAGAGTGTTTTATTATTGGATTAAAGTTTTGAAACTGCTCTCTGTAACCAAGACATTTGTGGATCTTTAAAGATTGACCAATAGGAGAAGATCCACTTGATATAAGTATTCTGTCACCGGACCTTACAGTTGTTTCTCCTGGAGTTGCTATGACGGGAGTGGTTTTTTCTATTGACTTTGGTATTTGATATGCTTTGTCTGATTTTTCATCAAATATCTTCCATCCATCTATTCTTATCGGCAAAACTAAATCACTTACAACATTCAACACAATAAATTCTTCCAAAGGATCTTCTGTAGCAACATTATAACCAGTGCCAAAAACTATTTTTTTGTAAAAAACAGATTTAGAATAAGTTTCTTCTACAACCGCTTCTTTTCTATCTACATAAACACTATTTTTTCTTTTTGAAGAATCAGGTAAAAAACCAGTCGAAAGATTGAAGAAAAAATCTTTCCTTGCTTTTGGATTAATAGAGACATTTTCAGTTAACGAGTCAAAATTAAAACTTTTGTCTCCAAAGTTAAAAAAGACAATAAAAAAAATGGAAAAAAGAAATAAGAAGACATATATTACTTTCATATATGCATAATACCACAACAACTTGTTATAAAAAATAATTTGTGATATATTTATTTTATGCCTATAACAAAATCAGCAAAAAAAGAGCAACGAGCATCTAAAAAGAAAAAAGTTTTTAATCTGCGAAATAAAAGAGATTTGAAAATATCTATAAAAAAAATACAAAAAGAAGGGGGTGAGTCAACAAAAGAAAATATAAAAGCACTACAAAAAGCAGTGGACAAAGCTGTCAAAAATGGTGTTATTAAAAAAAACACAGGAGCTAGAAAAAAATCTCGCTTTATGAAAAACAGGAAAGTATAGTTTGTACTCTCTATAGTTCAATTGGATAGAACACAGGTTTGCGGAATCTGCGATGGAGGTT
>JABAAZ010000014.1 GCA_014238475.1 Candidatus Paceibacter sp.
ATGAAAAATCAATTGTTAGAAAAACACGGTGCGATTGAAAAGAGTTCTCTAAATCTATTTGTTGTTTTGAATGATCCAGATGAGGTGATATATTATATTGAAAAAAATTATAACGAAGACTCTTTTGACAAAAACATAACAAAGAGTATAAATGCTTAATTTATTATGTTTTTTTCTAGACATAAAAAACACCAAGAGTATCAATATTTAAACATTCTCTCAAATATTATCAAAAACGGCACAGAAAGAATTGGTAGAAACGCATCAACAAAATCACTGTTTGCACAACAAATAAGATTTGATTTAAAAAAAGGATTCCCAGCAATGACAACAAAAAAACTAGCATTTTCTTCTGTTGTTAGTGAATTATTGTGGTTTATAAAAGGCCCAACAAAAAATGACAGAATGGATGACAATGAATTAAAAAAAATATCCGGGAAAGATAAAACCATATGGACAGCAAATGCAAATGCTGATTATTGGATAGATAAGGCACAATTCGAAGGTGATTTAGGTAGGGTATATGGTTGTCAATGGAGAGACTGGAGAGGTCCGCAAAATAAAAAAGTTGACCAATTGCAAAATTTAATAAGCACATTAAAAACAAATCCTTACGATAGGAGGTTAGTCATAAGTGCTTGGAATCCAGGCGAGATTGATGATATGGCATTGCCACCTTGTCATATGATTTTTCAATTTTTTGTAGATAGTAAAAACAATCTTTCAATACACATGCTGCAGAGAAGTTGTGATATGTTTTTAGGAGTTCCTTTTAATATAGCAAGTTATGCACTTTTGGTATCCATGGTCGCACAATGTGTAGGAATGAATGTTGGTGAGTGTATTTTGACTTTAAACGACGCACATATATATGATTCCCATATTGAACAGGTACAAACACAATTAAAAAGAAAACCTTTTAATTTACCAACACTCTGGCTAAACCCTGAAATAAAAAACATAGATGATTTTACAATAGATGATATTAAGTTAAAAAATTACAAATCGCACGACAGTATCTTTGCTAAAATGATTGTATAGCTTTTATGAAAAATCAAAAAATATACGGTTTGGTTGCCTTTGAATCTGGAACCGGTGCAATGGGTAAAGAAGGCAAGTTGCTTTGGCATCTACCTAGTGACTTAAAACATTTCAAAAATCTAACAAAAAATCAAACTGTGATAATGGGTAGAAAAACATTTGATTCAATAATTAATGCATGTGGCAGTCCGCTACCACAAAGAGAAAATATAGTCTTAAGTAAAAAAACAACTAACATCGATACTTACAAAGATGTTCTTTTTGTAGACAGTATGGACAAAGCCTTGGAGCACTCAAAAGGTGAAACTGTTTTTATAATTGGTGGTGGAGAAGTATTTAAAACATTTTCTAATATTTTTTGTGGTGTATATGCAACCATCCTTGACACACACAAGACTGACAACGCAGACACTTTTTTCCCAATAGACACACTTAATCAATTCACAAAAAAAGAAATAATTGGGAAATTTTATGAAAATAGTATAAAATATCAAATAATTTTCTTTTCTAGATAACTTTATATAAAAACTAATTAAGGAAGTTTTTTGTTGGATAAAAAACTTCTTTTACATAACCCACTATACACATACAAAACACACGTATTCTTTAAAAGAAAAGTATATTAGATGGATCCCTAAAACACATTATGTGTAATATGGTAATTTATTAACTATATCTAATTCTGTTCAGTTTTATTAGATATATAGTATAGTGTCGCAAAAGGTATCTTGTGCGACACTGTACATATTAACACTCTATTGTTCTTAATTATAGTGATTATTATTAATCAAGAAAACAACCTTCTTTGTTCTGATATCTATTCTCTGGAAAGTAGCAGATTGGGTTTAATTCGGCTCCAGAAGGCGCTACAGGGACATTAAAACCTCTACAAGCAGATCTGCTCGATATATTACTATAAGGAACCACTTTAAGCCCTGTGGTCAAAAAAAGGCTGAAATGTAAGTGTGCCGCTATACTAACACCGGTATTACCAGAATACCCTATAATTTCACCTCTTTTTACAGATTGCCCTTCTCTAACTACAAATTTACTTAAATGACCATATAAACTAGATATTCCATTATTGTGGTTTATAATCACCCATTTTCCATAACCACATCTTGAATGATAAGAGCTCTCAGTTGTTTTTATTACCCCATCTGCTGCTGCTAATATTTTTCCATATTTTGTTCCGAAGTCAACACCATTATGGTGACATTTTGAATATATACCAGATCTTTTTGCAAAACTGGTACATCCGTATGATTGAGTGATTCTAGATGTTTCAGCTGGCCAAGATAAAAGTCCTTTTCTTTCTTTTGGTATTGTTTTTGGATCAATGGCAAATTCAAGTGCGGATTCATATTCATAAAGTTCTCTATATAAATCTGTAGATTCGTCAATTTTTTCTTTAAGTAGTTCTTGGTATTTGTCTTCCTCGTTTTCTGTTTCTTTTAGCAAAACTTTCTGATTGTTAGTGATTATTTCAATCACTGTTTTACGATCAGCTAATTCCCTTTCTAGAATAGAAAGTTTTTTCTTTTGTGAAATTACACTCGACTGGTCTTTTTTTATATTACTCCCTTTTAACCTCAAACTTTTAATAGTGTTTGAAATTTTATTATTTAATAACTCTGTCTGATGTAATTTTCTTATAAAATCTAAAAAATTGTAACTCTCGTGTGCTAATAAATAATATATATTTTGATGTTCGTTTTCGTTTTGCCTTTGTATTAATTTTATATATGTGTTTTTTAATTTTTCAGTGTCACTGAAATTATTAGATAGATTATCTCCGAGTAATGTAAGTTTTAAGTTTGCTTTGTGTATATCATTGTTTACTTTGTTTACTTCAAGAGCTGCTTTTTTTAGCGAAAGATTTAATTCCCTTACTTCCTTTGCTAACGATGATTTGGTTTGACCAACCTCCTCTAGTTCTTTATTATATTTATCAATATCTTTTTGTATGTCTTGTATTTTATTATTTTGTGAAGAGATTTCATCTTCTAACCTATCTATTTCAGAGCTGATCGGTACAATATTTGGATCATCACCAGAAACAGATATTATATTTTGTGGTGCTTGTATTTCTTGTGAATGAACAACAAGTGGAACAAACAGTAAAAATAAATATACATATCTTTTTTTTATCATTTTTCAAGAATTTTAATAGTTTCATTTAATCTTTTTATTGTTTCTTTTTTTCCAATCAAAGAAGCAATCAAAAACCCATCAATACTTCTCTCTTTTCCTGATAATGAATATCTAAAAGGCCACAAAACTTCCCCTACCCCAACCTTGTCTGTATATAAATAAATACTATTTTTTAAGTTTTCTACGGTAAAAGTATCTAAATCCTTTATTATTTCCACTAATCTTTTTAAGTGTATTAATGCATCTTTTTTACTAGATTTGTTATGAGGAATTTTTTCTGCTTCTTTATTTGTGGATTTAAACAAATAATCGTATTCTTTTATTTTCACAGCGTCTTTCATTTCAGAAAATGTATGATATCTCTCCTTTAAATCTTTAAAAATTTCTGTAGTTATTTTTTTTCTAATTATAGATTTTAATGGATATTTTTTAAACAAACAAAAAGACAAATGTTTTCTGAAATCGATATAACTAAGTTTTTTAATATATTGTTTATTGAACCAATCAAGTTTTTTATTATCAAATGTTGCTGATCTTTTTTGTAATTTGTTTATGTCAAAAAAATCTATCAATTGTTTCATATCTTTAACTTCATCTTTTGATTGACCTTTTGTATTATCTGTTTCACCTATTCCAAGAATTGATAAATAGTTCAAAAGTGCCCCGGCTAGATAACCGGAATCTATATAATTTAATATTGAAGTATCTGATTTTCTTTTAGATAGTTTTCCTCCATCCGGTGAAATTATAAGTGGCAAGTGTGTATACCTAGGTATTGTGTATCCCAAAGCCTCGATTAATAAAATTTGTCTTGGTGTGTTTGATATGTGATCATCTCCTCTGATTACGTCAGTTATTTCCATGTCTTCGTCATCTACAACAACTGTTAAGTGATACAGTGGATCAGAAATTGATCTTGCAATTACAAAATCCCCTAATTCCGTTGTATCTATTTTTATATTACCTCGAATTGTATCTTTGAACTCTATAATTTTTTTATGATTTTTAAACCTAACAACCTTTACAAATTTTTTATCATTTTTTTTAGACTTTTCTTTTGAAATATATGCCTTCCCTTCTTCTATAAGCCTCTTTAATTCCTTCTTATATATTTCTGTCCTTTTTGATTGTACAAACAAAGCATCCTCAAAAATTCCAAGTGCGTGCATGGAATCCATCGCATTTCTAAAAAACTTTTTTTTACATCTTTTTGTGTCTGTATCCTCAATTCTTATAAAAAACTTACCTCCATTTTTTTTTGCATACAGATAGTTATATAGTGCCGTACGAGCTGTCCCTATGTGCAAAGGTCCTGTTGGTGATGGTGCTATTCTTGTGTTTATTTTATTATTATTTTTCATGTGAAATAAGTATTGAAATTAAAGCTTCTGCAATGGTTTTTGCGGCATCTGGTTTATAGAAATTTGATGCCTCCCTTTTTTTTTCTGCCAAAAGATTTTCGTTTAGTAGAATGGAATTTATTTGTGATAAAAGTAGACTTGGGGACAGATTTTTGTTTTCTATCACAACACCACCAGCTATTCGTGCATATGCATAAGCGTTTGATCTTTGATCTCTTGAAACTGATTCTGGAATTGGCACAATGATAGATGGTATTTTCCAATGAGATATCTCTGCAAGTGCGTTTGATCCAGCTCTTGTGATTACAAGATCAGCTGATGAATAAATTTTTTTCAATTCATATGAATTTAAAAACGGTACTGGGTGATAATCTTGTGCATGTTGATTATTTTGTAAAAAAGTCTTTAATTCCTTTTTAACCCCTTGATAATTATCTTTACCAGTCTGGTGAACTATTTGGAAATTTGGTAATAATTTATCAAGCGCATCCAAAATATTATCATTTATATACACAGCGCCAGATGATCCACCTAAAACTAAAATAATTTTCTTTTTTTTATGCAAACCAAACGGGATTTCTGTATCATCATTCACATCATCGTTGTGTCTTATTAATTCAGACCTAATCGGTATGCCAACAAGTGAGGTTTTTTTTAACTCTTCTTGTGAAAAAAATTTTTCTGCTTCAGGAAAAGCAATTCCAATGTACATAGCAAATTTTGCACAAGACAGTGTTACCCTGCCAGGCACTGAATCTGAATCATGAACAACCACTGGAATTTTTAAAAACTGTGCAGCTTTGCACACTGGATAAGCAACAAAACCTCCTTTACTAAAAATCACATCTGGGTAAACTTTATACAAAACCAAAGTTGAATACAAAATACTAAAAGCTATTTTAAATAAATCAAAAAAATTCAATATTGCTGATTTAAAACTTTTATTTACTCGTCTTTTGCCAGCTGGGCAATACAAAAAATCTATACCTAAATTACTTAAACTGCTTTTGTCATATTTTTTATCTCCCATGTAGTAAACAGACGGTGAAATCAATCTTTTTGTTCTAGCAATTTTTTCTACCTCCTCTGCGATCGCAATAAGTGGATAAAAATGACCTCCTGTTCCTCCTCCTGTTAAAACTATTTTCATAATATTATTTTAACACCTTATTTATTTACCCTTTTAATCTTTTAATTCTTGCAGATTTACTTGAAATATTAAGAATAATTCCAACAGACATCATTGTAAACAAAATAATAGATCCTCCTTTACTGAAAAAAACTAGTGGAATACCGCTTGTAGGAGCGCCAAGCGTAACTAGAATATGAAAAAAAACCTGTGAGGTTATTATCGAAGTCAAACCTACAACTATAAACATACCCATTCTATCTTTTATAGACCTAGCTATGTTTGTCAACAAAAAAGCCAAAACTAAAAACAAAAGAATAACAGTGGTAGTACCAATAAAACCAAATTCTTCTCCCAAAAATGCAAAAACAGAATCAGTAGAAATTTCTGGTAAATTTTTATTTTGTTTTTGCGCACTGTGTGTAAAACCAGACCCATAAACACCACCATAAGAAAGCGCTTTCAGATTATTTGTTTGGTGATATAAATCCCCTCTTCTGTCTATTTCTGTCAAATTGCCGGTCCATAATTTATAAGTTGAGTTAAATCTTTTTAATGCATGTGGAGATACAAAGACAACACCTGAAAGTAAAATTAACACTGAAGCTGTAAACACTATTTTAGCTAATGTCGAAACACTTCGCACGCATATAAATAATAACCAAATAGAAAATATAATAATAATAAGTGTTCCCAAATCAACTTGTTTATATAGAACAACAAGAATAGAAAAT
>JABAAZ010000015.1 GCA_014238475.1 Candidatus Paceibacter sp.
AATTTGCTGATTTTGGAGAAAACAGGTTGTATGTTGCTTATGTCTCGGATGACATAAATAATATAAACATATCTGTTGGTGACAGAATAGATAATTTTGATGACAAAAAATCGTTTTCAGGTTTCTTAAACAGTACAAATGAAAATAATATAGATATAAGTCTTTCAAGAAAAGGAGAAAACGTTGTTGCGTCTGTTTTGTCAAAAGAAATTTTAGATGAAAAAAATTTCAGAGTTATGGAAACTTATTATGTGCATGCTAATTTAAAGGATTCGCTGATTTATTCTTCTGTATTCACTTACACAATAACAAAAAAATTTTTTGCATTGCTTAAAAACATTTTTATAGAAAAAAAATCAGAAGTTGCAAAAGAATCTCTTTCCGGACCTGTGAAGATAGCAGAACATTCAGCACAAGCAGCATCAAATGGTTTTACAAGTTTTGTCTTCTTCCTTGGGTTACTCTCTATAAGTCTTGCACTTTTTAATATATTGCCGTTACCTATATTAGATGGAGGCCTTATATGCATAACACTTATAGAATCTGTTTTTAGATTTAAAATACCTAACAGCATAAAAAGCATACTAACTATTTTAAGCCTTATTTTTATACTTTTTTTGCTTGTGTATGTTACAAAAAACGATATTGGTATATAATAAATACATATTAATTATGTTTACTAAATCTTTATTTAAGTGGATTGTATCATTACTAATAGTAGTAATATCTATCGCTGTTGCTTATTGGTATTTTTTTGTGTTTTTTCAACCAAACACAATTGAAACACAGCATATAGTCGAGAGAAAAGATATAGAAGACGTTTTAACTGTTTATGGAACTGTTATGTCTGATTCTGACCGAACACTTTCTTTCCAAACAAGCGGTGTTGTGAAATCTGTACTTAAAAAAGAAGGAAATAGAATTTTAAAAAATGAAGTAATTGCTTATCTAAATAATGATGATCTAAATGCTGATATAGCAAAGGCGTATATTGAACTAGAGATAGAAAAAAGTAAATTAGAAGATATAAAAGGAGGTCCAAAAAAAACAGAAGCAGTATCAGCACAGCAGCAATTTACAGTAATTTCAGCAAATGCAAGAAGAGAGATAGATCAGGCTATTATAGAGCTTGATGACATTTTAAATGATACAAAACAAGCTGTTTTTTTGGAATTAGACCATCTTTTTTCAAACGCAAGGACACGAAGACCATACTTTAAATACAATATCAATCATCAAGCAAAAGAGGCTTTTGAAAACAAAAGAAAGGAAATACAATATATACTTGATTCTTGGGATCAATACGTTTTCAACACTGTAGATATTGACTCTGTAACAGCAGAATTTTTCATATCAAGTGTAAATGGTGTGCTCCATGATATATACGTAATACACGATTATTTGCAAAAAATAATACTTGATCTGTCAGAAGAGCTTGTCACAGTGGATGACGCAGATGAACAACTGCTTAATAGAGTTTATCTTGTGACATCATCTGCAAGGAAAAGAGTTGTTGAGAGAAGAGATAATGTTATATTGGAACTTAGTAATGTGAGTAAAGGACTTAGTGATTTTACTGATGTGATAGAAGAGATAAAAAGTAAAATTAAAACTCAAGAGTTATATATACTTTCAAAAGAAATTGACATAGACAGGATAAATGCTGATTTAGAAAAAACAATAATTAGATCACCTGTAGATGGAACAATATCAGAATTAGATTTGACAGTCGGTCAAAACATTGCTTCACATACATATGTCGGTAGAGTATTCACAAAAAATGATTATCAAATAGAAGTGGATGTTTCAGAACTTGATATTGATGATTTGGATATAAACGATGAGGTAATAATTAACTTTAATGCTTTTAAAGGAGATTATGATGGAATCATTTCAGATATATCATTACAAGAAAAAATAAAAAATAATATTTCTGTGTATGTTGTCACTATTGATTTTGACACAGACAAAGTAGATATTAAAACAGGTTTTGGTGTTGATGTGAGAATTAGCAAAAAGTTCTATGATAATGCACTGTATGTACCACAATCATCTGTTGTTAAAGACAAAAAGGGTGCAAGGTATGTTTTTGAAAAAGATTTTATGACAGGAAAACTAACAAAAAGACAAATTAGAGTTGTAGATGTTGTAGGTTCTGACGTGATTATCAGATCAGGTGTATATACAGGAGACATTGTTGTAACAAATCCAAACAAATACAAAGGCATTAAATAACTATGTTTAATGTTGTTCGTACTGCTTGGTTTTTAGCAACTAAGTACTTTTCCAAATTTTCTAAATGGACAAGTGCTTTAATCATATTTGTGATTGCTTTAACTTTTCTTAATTTGGTTGTTGTATCTGGTCTTTTGGTTGGTCTAATTGAAGGAAGTGTTTTGGGTATCAAAGAACTGCGCACCGGGGAAGTGTTTATAACACCAACCGAACAAAATCAACATATCAAAAAATATAATGAACTTTTTAGTGTATTGGATAATAATAAGAATATAAAAGGATACGCACCACGATATGTTTCTGATGCGAGATTATATAAAGACTACAAAACTTCTATATACAGAAGAGCTGGTGAGGTAGATGTCGATATATATGCCACTGTAACTGGAATAGATATTGAAAAAGAAAAAGATTTTTTTGAATTAGATGAAAAAATAATAGAGGGTAGATGGTTTGTAGACACTGATGTAAATTCTGTAATTTTAGGAAACAGATTAACTGCCTCAGTAGATGAGGAATTGTTTACTGATGAAAGGGTTCTTGGCGATGTTAAGCCTGGAGAGATTATAGAAATTCAATTTGAAAATAACACTTCTGCTCCTCAAAAATTTCAGGTTATTGGAATTATAAATTCAAAACAACCAGAATACGACTACGGGATAATAATTCCAAGTAGAGAACTGCGAGGAATTTTGGGACAAAGCGCCTTGTTAGGACCAGATAATATAGGGGTCAGGATCTCAAACAATGTAGAACCTGCTGTGGTTATTGATTCGATAAAAGCTTCTACTGATAGCACACTAATCAATGTTAGATCAGCGGAAGATAGTATAGGAAAATATCTTGGCAATATAAGAAAAACATTTGTGTTGCTTTCAAATGCACTTGGAACTATAAGCATAGTGGTTGTTACTGTTATGTTGTTTATTGTTATTTTTATATCAGCAATAACAAAACAGAGACAAATTGGCATATTAAAAGGTATAGGCATATCTCCGTTAACATTAAAACTTTCTTATATGTTTTTATCATTTATGTATACTTTTGTTGGTGTAGTCATTGGTGTTTTGATTTTGGTGTTTTTGTTAATACCATATTTTGATGCGAATCCAATTGACTTTCCATTTAGTGACGGTATATTGTTTGTAACTCTTCCAGGCTTGATTACAAAAATCTTTTTACTTTTTGTAATGTCGATTTTTGCTGGATTTTTACCTGCACACCTAATTACTAGAAGAAACACACTTAATACAATTTTAGGAAGATAATATGGAAAATATTTTACAAGTAAAAAATCTAGTGAAATCATTTAAAGATGGTGATCATTTGAAAAAAGTCTTAAATGAAATCAATCTAGATATTCCCAAAGGTCAGTTCTTGTCTATCATAGGTGAATCAGGAGCTGGAAAGAGTACATTACTTTATCAAATGAGTTTACTTGATGTGCCTACATCTGGCAACATAAGTATTTTTGGAAAAAGCACTGATGGTATGAATATCAAAGAACAAGCAAAGTTTAGGTTAAATAATTTTGGTTATATATTTCAAGATTCTTCGTTAATCAAAGAATTAAATGTGTTAGAGAATGTTAAATTAACTTTACTTGCAAAAGGCATCTCAAATAAAAAAGCTGAAGAAATGTCAAAAGAAACTTTGTCCAAAGTAGGGATAGGTGATCTGATTAATAGATATCCGAGTGAGATTTCAGGTGGAGAACAACAAAGAGTTGCAATATCAAGAGCTATTGTTGGAAAACCGTCAATCGTTTTTGCAGATGAACCAACAGCAAACTTAGATCATGTAACTTCAGAAAAAGTAATGGTAGAACTGAAAAAAATATCAGAAGAGTTAAAAATTACAATTATTATGATTACACATGAGCTAAAGTACGCACAAAAGGCAGACAGAATAATAGAAATAAGTGATGGAAACATATTAAGTGATTCAGTCATTAAAAAATGATATTATAGTAAATAATATGGTTAAAAAATTGAGAAAAAACAAAAACGCAAAAGGAAACTTTTTTTCTCTTTTATCAAATAAAATAGGTATAGATTTGGGGACAGCAACAACTTGTGTTCATTTGGACGGGAAAGGAATTATTTTTAGTGAACCGAGTTATGTTATTTTAAACAAAAAAACCCAAACAATAGAAATAATCGGAAAAAGGGCTCACGAAATGCTTGGCAGAACACCAGAACATCTTCAGGTTATTCATCCAATGAAAAATGGTGTTGTTGCAGATTTTGAAGTTTCAGAGCAATTCATAAAACAATTTTTAATAAAAGCTGAAAAAATATCTCCAAAAATATTATCACCAATCGTGGTTGTAGGTGTTCCTTCTGATGTAGGGATTATGGATGCAGAATCAGTGAAAGATGCTGTGGTAAATGCTGGTGCTCGTGAGGTGTATATTGTGTATGAACCAATAGCTGCAGCTTTAGGTCTTTCGCTGCCAATTGAAAAAGAAACAGCACATATGATTATTGATATTGGTGGAGGGACAAGTGATACTGTTGTGTTGGCATCAAATGGAATAGTTGCATCATCTAGTTTAACAGTTGCTGGTGATAAGTGTAATGAATATATACAAAAAAAGATGAAAACAGAAAAATCTATAAATATAGGACTTAGGACATCTGAAGTATTAAAAGTATCTGTTTTTTCTGAACCAGCGGACACAAAAACAAAATTCAGAGTGCATGGTATAGATACATCTTCTGGATTACCTACATCTATTTTAGTTGGTTCAAAAGATATTTTTAGTTTTATAGAAAAACCTCTTTCTGATATTATTGAATCTATAAAAGAGTTTGTGAAAAAATTACCAACAGAAGTTGCAGGGGATTTAGTTCTTTCTGGAACATTTTTAGTTGGAGGTGGTGCTTTGATACCAGGATTTAAAAAGAAACTTGAAGATGCAATAGGAATAAAGATAATTGTTCCAGAAAATCCAATTAGAGCTGTGGTTGAAGGAACTGTTAAAATAGCAAGGAATCCCAAAAAGTATTCACATTTTTTTGTTGAAGAGGTTGCAAACCACTCAAAGAAAATAATTGATAACTAAAAAATGAACAAAAATATCAAATTAACTTGTATATACTTATCAATATTTTTTATTTTTTTTTATATACTTGCTCCACAAAAATTTTCATATATATCATTTAAATTAGTCGCTCCTATATGGAGTTTTGGAGTTTCCTTGTCTGAAATAAGTAATTCAACATCAAATGCAGTTTTAATGTCACAAACAGAAGAGTTGCAAAAAGAAGTCTTTGCATTAAAAGCAAAAGAAAAAGAAAACAAATTCTATAATGAAATATCAATATCTGGAGTGTTGGCAGATGTAATACTTAGACCACCCAAAACCAATTATGATATTTTGATTGTAAGTCACGGATCGTTATCTGGAATAAAAAATTCTCAAAAAGTTTTCGATAAATATGAAAATTATATAGGATATGTTTCATCTGTTTGGAACAACAGATCAGAAGTAACTTTACACAGTTCTCCTAATGCAAATACAAATTTTCGAGTAAACGATTTTGTCACAGAAGGTTATGGTATAGGAAGTGGTGGTGTAAGATTAGAAGTTCCTGAGGACATAGATGTTTCTGCTGGAGAGGCTGTTTTTGTAGAGGGTTTTGTTGTGGGTTCGGTTGTGTCGGTTGAGAAAATAGATAAAACTACTGATGCAAATGTTTATGTTTCACTTTTAGCCAATCCTTTTTTAATTAGTAAAGTTATAATAAGTAATGATGAAATATAGTTTTTTTAAAATATTACTTTTTCTTCTGTTCGCAATAGTGTTTATCTTTTTTAATAAATGGTTTCTCATTCCGTTTATAATTATTTTTATATTTGAAGGTTACGGTTCTGTGGTTTTACTTTTATCTGTATTTTTAGACTCACTTATAACTCCGATCTCTTCTCCAATATTTCAATCTTTCTTTTTTGTATATATAACATTATTTATGTTATTAATTTTATTTTTATATAAAGAATTTAGATTTAAAAAATTATTAGCATGATTAAAATCAAAAAACCAATAAAAAATCAAAAATCAAAATTTGAGTTATATGAAGTAATAAGACATAAAAAAATTGATTCTATGAGAGTAAATAAATCAG
>JABAAZ010000016.1 GCA_014238475.1 Candidatus Paceibacter sp.
CTTGTTGCATTATCTATTTTTTTTGCTGTTGCTACTGTCCCTATGGAAATTATTATAAAAAGTTTGCAAACAAACTTATTGTCTAAGAATAACTTAGAAGCTCATTTTAAAGCACAAGAGATTATAGAGGTTTCTCGAGCGATAAGGGATTCTAATTTTATTAATGGAAGAAACTGGTTATCAAATCTATCGCAATGTTCTGGAGAAATTTGCTCTATCAACTATACAACAGGGTGTGAAGTTGTAGATTCAAATGGTAATATTATAGGATTGTGTTTTATAGATGATACAAAAGTATCAGACATATTTGTAAAAAACTATTTTGTTAGTGATTTTTGTCAAATAGAGAAAAATGAACTAGAATCAATCAGTCCAACATCGAAACATTTTTCTACATTTTATTTGGAATTTGAAAATGGGGAAGATTCCATAAATGCATCTAGTGTAAAATTCCATGCGTGTGTAGAAAGATTGGATAACAAAGGTAATGTGAAGCACACACATTACACAGAAAGGGTGTATAAATGGGTAGTATCAAATTAATATGAAAAAAATGTTTAAAAATCAAAAAGGCTCTGTTCTAATAATTTCTTTAATAATTACATCTGTCGTGTTTAGTGTTGGGGCAACAATATTGAATATATCAGAAAAAGATAAAATACGAACATCAATAAGTTATAAATCAAGTAATGCTGTTCGTGTCTTAGATACTGTCTTTGAGTGTGTTCTGTATCATGATTTCCAAAATGATTTATTTAATCCTAGAAAAATAAGAATAGAAAAGAATCTAGAGTGTGGAGACAATCTTATTGGTTTTTCTGGATTATCTAATGATCAATTAGAATTACCGTTTTCTGCATGTGACACTTCGACCAACACAAAGATTTCTATGTGTGATTTTTTAGTAAGAGAAGATAGTGAAACATATAATAATAAACCATGTGCATTGGTTCATTTAGAAAAAAGCTGTTCAGATGGTAGTGATATTTCTTCTTGTGATGCTAATTTAAAAACTAAAATAAATATAATCTCTTACGATTTGTGTGATTTTGTTAATACAAATGTTGTTCACAGAAGAATAAACACATCTTATTAAAGTATGCAAAAAAATAAAGTCAAACAAGAGATGTCACTTCTTGTTAAGGAAATAAATAGATTAAGGAAAAAATATCATCATAAAGATATCAACGAGATTTCAGATGAGGCACTTGACTCTCTAAAAGATCGATTAAAAAAATTGGAAGAAAAGTATCCGGAATTGATTTTAAAAAACTCTCCAACGCATAAGGTAGAAGGAACAATAAAAAAAGGGTTCACCAAAGTCGTACACAAGATAAGACAATGGTCACTCGGTGATGTATTTTCTGATGAAGAATTGTTTTTGTTTTATAAAAAGATACAAAACTTTTTAAAAGACAGTAAGTCAAAAATTGATTTTTTATGTGAATACAAAATTGATGGTGTAAAAGTAGTTTTAGAGTATAAAAATGGAGTATTTTTTCGTGCCTCGACTCGAGGAGATGGATTGGTTGGTGAAGATATAACAGAAAATATAAAAATGGTAGAAGATATTCCAAAAAACCTTAAGCAAAATATAGATTTGATAGCAGAGGGTGAGGTATGGATATCAAACAAAAAATTTACAGAAATAAACGAAACTCAAAAAAAACTTGGAAAAAAAGTATATGCAAACCCAAGAAATCTTGCTGCTGGATCACTGCGGCAACTAGATTCATCAATAACCAAAAAAAGAAAATTAAACACATTGTTTTATGAAATATATTCACAAAAAACAAAATTTGTAACTCAATATGAAAAATTAATTTACTTACGCAAACTCGGATTCAGTGTAGATCCAAACCATAAACTTTGCAAAACAATACCAGAGATTATCAGTTTTTATAAAAAAGCAGAAAAACAAAAAGAGTTAAATGTTTTTTTGGCTGATGGTGTTGTTATTAAGGTAAATAATATAGATTTACAAGAGAAACTTGGATTCACTGGAAAAGCTCCAAGGTTTGCTATAGCTTACAAATTTCAAGCTACACAAAAAACAACAAGAGTTAATAACATTATTTTTCAAGTAGGCAGGACTGGGGTTGTTACGCCTGTTGCAGAGCTTGAACCGGTAAACATTGCTGGAAGTGTTGTGTCGAGAGCAACACTGCATAACCAAGATCATATAAATAAATTAGATGTTCGAATAACAGACACTGTTGTGATACAAAAAGCTGGGGATATAATCCCAGAGATAGTTTCTGTATTTAAAAATTTAAGAACAAAAGAATCAAAAAAATTTGTTTTTCCTAAAAAAATAAAAGAGTGTGGAGGTGACGGAAGTATAAAAAGAAATGTTGGGGAATCAGTACATATGTGTGTGGTAGAAGATTCTTTTATTCAAAATTTAAAAAAATTTGCACACTTTACAAGTAAAAGTGCTTTTAACATAGATGGAATGGGTGAAAAAATTTTATTACTTTTATTTGAAAATAAAATTATTTCAGAATATGCTGATATATTCAAACTGCAACCAAGCAGTATTAAAAATTTAGATAGAATGGGTGAAAAATCTGCAAATAATTTGATTGATTCTATAGAGAAAAAAAAGATAATAACTTTAGATAGGTTGCTCATATCTCTTTCTATAAAACACATTGGATCAATAAATTCTATCTTATTGACTAAGAGATTCAAAACCATACAGGATATAAAGAATGCAAGTATAGAAGATTTTCAGTGTATAGATGGACTTGGTCCAATTGCATCAATATCGATATATAAATATTTTCAAAATACGCAAAATAATAAAATATTAAATAATTTACTAAAACATATTAAAATATCAAACAAAAATCAAAAAACAATCAAACATAAATGGTCTAATAAAAAAATTGCTATAACTGGTAATTTTTTGGGATATACAAGAGATGAAATATTTGATCTTATTAAAAAAATTTCTGGTAATGTATCAAGTCAAGTTTCAAAGGAAACAGATCTTTTACTTTGTGGAATCAAACCTGGAAGTAAACGTGAAAAAGCAAAAAAATTTGGAGTCCTAATAGTAAATACAACAGACTCTATAAAAGAATTAAAAGGAATATCTAATATGCTAAAATAAAAATATGAGTGAAATCAAAAAAGATACAAAAAAAGATGGAGTGATCGAAGCCATGAATCTAACAAAGTGTTTTTTTGAACAAAATGATGATAACAAATCACACAAACCAGAAGAAGTAGATACCTTTGTCGCAGAGTGTGAACAAATCATACAATATTTAGATAAAATACAAAATATTAAAATTACACAAGATAAAAATGACAATTCAAAAAAAATTAATGTGTACAGAAACGACGAAATCACTGTAAAAACTTCAATGTATACAAACGATATACTACAACGAGCAAATAACAAAGATAAAAATTATATTAAAGTAAAAAAAATTTTATAACATATGGATTCTCAATTTATATACGAAAATATTAAAAATAAATTGTCCTCTGGTGTTTCTGCTGTTGATATAACAAAAGAAGCAATTAAAAACATGAAAGAAGACAAGCATAATGCTTTTGTGAATATTTTTGAAGAATCAGCAATAAATCAAGCAAAAATTGCAGATGAAATGTTTAAAACAAAAAAACAAACTCCATTGACAGGTATACCAATAGCAATAAAAGATAATATTTGCTATAAAGACCACAAAACAACATCTTCCTCCTTGATTTTAAAAGACTTTACATCCCCGTTTTCTGCTACTGTGGTTAAAAAACTAATTAATCTTGGTGCTGTGATTGTCGGAACTACAAATTGCGATGAATTTGCTATGGGAGGAAGCACAGAAAATTCTTGTTATGGTGTAACAACAAATCCACATGATAAGACTAGGGTTTCTGGAGGATCTTCAGGTGGATCTGCGGCAGCAGTTGCATCCTTTGCTGTGCCTCTTTCTCTAGGATCAGATACTGGTGGATCTGTAAGACAGCCAGCTAGTTTTTGTGGTGTTGTTGGACTTAAACCAACTTATGGATCTGTATCAAGAAACGGACTAATGATGCTTTCATCATCACTTGATGTTATAGGACAATTCGGTAACAGTGTTTCTGATGTTGAAGTGCTCTTTAATGCAATCAAAGAAGATAGTAGTGATGGTATGGACATGACTTCCAAAAACTATAAAACAACAAAATCACAATTAACCAAAAGGATAGGAATACCAAAACTATTTGTAGAAAAAGCAAAAGAAGAAACCACAAAGGTTTTTTATGAGTTAATAGAAAAATTTAAAAATGATAATTATGAAGTGGTAGAGTTAGATTTACCAGTGTCGAGGGAAGCAAGTTCAATTTACTATATTATTCAGCCGGCAGAAGCATCATCAAATCTTGCTCGTTTTGATGGTGTGAGGTATGGAAACAAAAAAGAAGGTGATAATCTGTGGGGTGATTATATACAAACTCGAAATTGTGGGTTTGGCAATGAGGTAAAGAAGAGAATTGCTATTGGAACATATGTTTTATCATCTGGATACTATGATGCTTATTACAATAAAGCACAATTAGCAAGACAATCATTAACCAATGAATTGACAAGTGTTTTTAAAGACGTTGATGTAATAATGACACCAACAACACTAACAACAGCATTTGCAGTCGGATCAAAACAAAAATCAGTAGACATGTATGAAGAAGATAAATTTACTGTAATTGCTAATTTAGCAGGAGTTCCAGCTATATCTGTCCCAATGGGATTTAATCAAAACCTTCCTCTGGGTGTACAATGTATAACAAACCATAATAATGAAGATATTTTGTTTGAATATGGGAAAAAAATAGAACAATATGGCTGACGACAAAAAACCTGATAAAAAATTTGATAAAAAACCTGAAGAAAATAAAATCGATTTTAATTTTATAGATTTTGAGAATAAAAGTGTTGTAATTGTACTGATCTCTAGTATAATTTTATTGATTATTCTCTTTCAAATTTCTATAAATATTTGTATACCATATAATCAAATATTAAAAGAAGAAAATATTAAAAATTATCCTGGAACAGGTATTGCTTTTGTGACAACTCTTGAAGAAATTAATCTAAATACATACAAAGAGCCATTAATTTCTAAAAAAATTAGAAAAAATTCTTGTGGTGTAAGAATATATAAAAACAATCAACAAAGCTTGGTTTATTTTTATGATTACACACTAGGATACATTTCTAGCAACGATGTTTATATACACTCTAATTTATCAGGGGTTATTTTTTATACCTTTGTTGTTATACTCATACCAATTTCTGTTTTACTAATAATTATTTTCTTGACTTGCCTAACAATAAAGAAAATAAAATATAGAACATATTATAAAAATAGAATACGAGACGATGTAAAAAATCAAACAGCACTTAGAGTTGAAAAATTTCAAGATCAGATGGATGAATATATAACTATCACAGATGCTATAGACTTGAAATCAACCATGGAACTCAAACATTTGATTTTGGAAACAGACGCACTTTTAGATAAGATTTTCCTAGAGATTGGTATTAAAGGCGACACAATAGGAGAAAAATTGAAAAACATGAATGATAAAATGTTTGATATAAAAACTATTCGTGATGCTCGTTCGGCGCACGCAATACGAAACATATTAGCACACTCACACGGAGAAACAATGCCAAGAGAACAATTATACAGGGCTGTTTTTGCATATAAAAATGTTTTTCATAAATTAAAAATTTTATTAAATAAAACTGGAAAAAATAGATAATTTTGAAAAACAGTGGTTGTGTGTTAATCTCATTTATATAGTGGGGTAGAGCAGTCAGGTAGCTCGTCGGGCTCATAACCCGGAGGTCGTAGGTTCAAATCCTTCCCCCACTACAAGATAGAAAAACAATGAATAAGTTTAAAATTTTAAGAGTAATCAAAAAAATTTTTTTCCCTTTTTCATCTTTTCATAAAAATGAGTTAAAAAATAAATGGTGGCATAGGTTTTTCAAAGTATCTTTTATTTTTTTATTACCTTTTTGGGTTTATTGGTCGTTTTCATACACATACAACAACTTAGATTATTATGATAACCTTGTTTTTTTGGATTCTTATA
>JABAAZ010000017.1 GCA_014238475.1 Candidatus Paceibacter sp.
TGTCCATCATCTTGTGTTATCGATATGACTCGTGTAAGTCCTAAAAGCTCTCCAGATTGTTCATCTCTATAGTTTGTAGTATGTTCTGCATATCTGACAGGAAGGTCTTTGTAGCTTTTTGGCAGGTTATCAAAAATCTGTATGTGATGAGGGCAGTTCATCGCTTTCATTACATATTTTGTGTTTTTCCCGTATGCCCTTATTAAATCATCATCATATTTACCTAGATGTCCAGATTTTTTATATAACTCTTCTTGTGCAATGTGAGGTATCCATACTTTTTCATATCCATATTTCTTTAGCAAAACATCTATTTTATCTGTAAGTGCTTCTCTCATTGCAGCTCCGCGAGGTGAAAAAAGTGGTAGCCCAGGTCCGACATAATCAGAAAAAGAAAACAAATCCATTTCTTTTGCTATCTTTCTATGGTCTCTTTTTTTAGCTTCTTTTCTTTGATGCAAGTAGTCCTCAAGCTCCTTATCAGTCTCAAACGCGAATCCATATATCCTAGTCAAACTAGGTTTTGTTTCATCACCCCAATGAGAAGCTGAAATTCTGTCTACTATAAAAGATTTTGGAGAAACTTTTTTCATTGAATCTATGTGACCACCAGCACACAAATCTACAAAATCACCACTCCAAACAGCAGTTATCTTTTGTTTGTTTTTAACTGCCTGATCTATAAAAGATTTTTTGTATGTATTGTCACTAAAAAGCTCTCTAGCATCTTTTTCCTGCAATTCTTTTTGTGTAAATTCATCCCAAGAGGGAAGTATCTTCTTCATTTTTTCTGTTATTTTTGATATATCATTCTCAGTAAAAGTCTTACTTGTTTTTACATCATAAAAAAAACCATCATCAGTAGGAGGACCGTATACCAACTTTGCATCTTTGTCTATCTCAACAACAGCTGCTCCGAGTAGATGAGCTATTGAATGTCTTCTTTTTGTTAAGTTGTCCATATTTTTATTATATAATATTTAAATCCTTAATTTGATTATCAGTAGTATCATCGTGTTCTAATATCAATAAATTCTCATCATCCCTTTGGGAAACTTTAGCAGTTATGTTTACACACTTATTTACTACAATTAATTCTTCATATGTATCAATCAAATTATCAGCATCAAAGCAAGCGACCTCTATTGATTCGTACTCATCCTCGACCATAAAAAACAACATAGTTCCACCTTTTTTGTTCTTTACTTTTTTGATTTTTGTGATAACTACATTTACAGCAACAAATTCACCTACATTGCTTTTTACAATATCTGCTATTTGAAAATCACTGTCCTCGTTATATTTTGTAACTGGGTGTCCAGAGATATAAACCCCTAACAAATTTTTTTCCCAAAACTGGTTTTGCGCTTTTGAATCATCTTTTGTTTTCTCTAATATTAAATTATCTTGCAATGTGGTTTTAGAAAACAAACTTTCTTGCAATGATTCTTTCGTTTGTTTAATTTCTTTTTCATATTTAAGTAGTAAATCTATGTTTTCCATATATGTCGCTCTGGTATCAAATTCATCAAGAGACCCAGAACAAACCAATGCTTCAAGTGATTTTTTATTTATGACATTATAAAAAGACATTCTTTGCAAGAAATTTTCTATATTAATAAAATCTCCACCTTTTTCTCTTTCTTCTACTATTGATAATGCGACTTTTGTACCAAGATTTTTTATACTTTTAAGTCCAATTCTAATTGCATCTTTGTCACCGATTTTTTCAACGCTGTACACGTACACACTTTTATTTACATTTGGAGTTAATATCGGTATACCTATTTTTTTACATTCACTAAAAAATGTTACAGACCTTTCATAATTTTCAGCCTCAGAGGTTAGTGCAGCTGCCATGTAATCTGCTGTATAATTTGCTTTCATATATGCTGTTTGATATGAAATCATTGCATAACTATAAGCATGTGCTTTGTTAAATCCATACCCAGTAAAAGGAGCAAAAAGTTCCCATACATCTTCAGATTCTTTTTTAGTCATCTTTGAGTGTTTTACGCACCTAGATTTAAATTCAACCTCTTGTTCTGCCATAAGCTCTGGTATTTTTTTACCTACTGCTTTTCTAAATATATCTACTTCCTTCCAAGTATAGTTTGCAAGTGTGAGTGCTGTATACAGTAGGTCATCTTGATATACAAGTAATCCATATGAATCTTTCAAAAAAGGCTCCATTTTAGGGTGGAATGCTTGGGAAAAGCTTTGTCCGTTTTTTCTAGCTATGTATTCATCTATAGTTTTTATAGGGCCTGGTCTATAAAGAGCAATAATAGCTGCTACATCTGATATATTTTCTGGTTGCAATTTTTTAACTGTTTGTGTCAAACCTTGTCCGCCTAATTGAAAGACCGCGACGGTGTTACCATCAGAAAGAAAATCAAATGTTGTCTTGTCATCAAGAGGTAGGTTTGATAAATCAATGTTTTTATTAAATCTTTTGTTTACCCTGTCACGGGCACTAGCCAAGATTGCAAGATATGAGATTCCAAGTATATCAAATTTTAATAAACCAAGTTCTTCCACTGAATGCATATTGTACTGTGTTATTGGTATGTTTTGATCTAATGATTTTTTATCGTATTCGACAGGTATATAATTATCTGTACTTTTAGGTGTTATCAAAACTCCAGCTGCGTGTTTTGAAATATGTCTTACATTTCCTTCAATCTTTTTTGATGTTTCTAAAATTTTATTAGGGATTTCCATTTTACAAAATTCCCTCAAATCTTTTGATTCTTCTAGCGCTCTGTCAATAGTCATCATGTGACCTTGATCTCCAAAGGGTATTAATTTTGCAATCCTGTCACCAACTGTATATGAGTGTCCTAATGCTCTTGCAACATCACGGACAACAGCTCTTGCACTCATAGTACCAAATGTACCTATTTGCGCCACACGATCTTTTCCAAAGCTTTCAGATATAAAATCTATGACCAAGTTTCTCTTATCATCAGCTATATCTATGTCTATATCTGGTGCTGATGGTCTGTATGGATTTAAAAATCGCTCAAATGGTATTTTGTATCTTAGTGGATCCACATTGCTAATAGAAAGGATATATGCAATAAGTGACCCAGCAGCAGAACCACGAGTCATTGTAGGTATGTTGTTTTTATGCATAAATTGTACGATGTGCAATACAGCCAAGAAATATCTAATATATCCTTTATTTTTAATGATTTCTAGTTCTATTTTTATTCTGTCACGAACTATTTTTGTATCCTCTACATGCTTTTTGTATTTTAATGCGTCTTCTATTAAAAAAATGAATTCATCTTCATAATTGTCTTTATGTTTTAATTGTACTTCTGGAAAAATCCAATTTCCAAATTCAAGATATTCTTCAGTCTTGGTATTTATTTCATCTAACGAACTAAATGCTTCTTTGTATTGATCTTTGTATTGTATTAAGTCATAAAAAGAAAAATCATAATCATATAACTCTTCTTCCTCATTAGATAATTTGTGTTGTTTAATTCTTATTACCACGTCTCTAATCTCTTTGTCTTCTTCCTCCAGATAAAAAACCGGATGTTGTAATACAGTTTTTATTCCTACTTCTTTTGCAAAAGTAGTGTATACATCTATATCTATAGTTGGACATATACCGATATAAATATCATCACCAAATGCATTTTTGTGTGTTTGCATTGTTGCAGATGCTTTTGTAAAATTTTTTTGTTTTAAATCTTCATCAATAATTGAGTTTTGAAACGGTATAATCTGTATCAAACCATTAGAATGATTTATTAAATCAGATTCAGAGACACAAGGTGCATTACTATTTGTATTTTGTTGCGCCTTATTTATAATTTTTATTAAATTTTTATAGCCCAGTAAATTTTTTGCAAGGAGTAGGGTGTGAGAGCTAGATTGATTTTGTCTTTCAATAAATATAGAAACACCAAGGATTGGTTTAATTTTATTTTTTTGACACTCTTTATAAAAGTCTATTGCACCGTACATATTTGAAATGTCTGTAAGAGCTAAAAAGTCACAATTTAATTCTTTTGCCTTTTTTACAATTTTTGGTATTTTTACTGTCCCGTTTAGAAGTGAATAATGAGTATGTATATTTATATATCCAAAGCTTTGGTCTTTCATAATACTATTATACTCAATCATTATTTAGAGTATTATATTTGTAATGAAGTATATTGTCGGAATTGATGAAGTTGGTAGGGGAAGTGTAGCTGGACCTGTAACAGTAGGGATGTGCGTACTAAAAAAACAAAAAATTGCTGAAAAATTTTTATTTCAAATCAAAGATTCTAAACAATTAACAAAGAATCAAAGAAATATATGGTTTTTTAAATTAAGAGAAGCCGAAAAAAATGGGATTATTTTTTGCTCTACCTCCTCTGTTTCACCAGAAATCATAGATAGAAAGGGTATAGTTTATGCACTCAGCAAAGCAACAGAGAATGTACTTAAAAAAATTAGTTTTTGTGATAAGAATAATTTATATGTTTTACTAGATGGTACACTTTCTGCGCCAAAGACATATAGGCAAAAATCTATCATAAAAGGGGATCAAAAGGAGGTTTCTATAGCAGCAGCGTCTATATATGCGAAAGTTAAAAGGGATTTGTTTATGGATAATTTGTCTTCAGAATATGAGAATTATATATTAGACCAAAATAAAGGCTATGGGACAAAAAAACACATAAAGGCAATAAAAAAATACGGACTTTCAAAGTTACACAGAAAAACATTTTGTACCAGGTTCTAATGCATCAATATTTGATTTTTCATAAATACATGGTTATAATATAAACATGTCAGTAAGAATGAGAATGACAAAATCAAAAACAGGATTAAGGCGCTCGCACCATGGAGTTAAGAACTTGTCACATTCTAAAAATGAAGATGGAGTAACTAAATCACATAGAGTATCTGTAGATGGTAAATACAAAGGAAGGGTTATTATAGATATGTCAAAAAGAGAAGAAAGAATAATGAAAAGAAAAGCAGATAAAAAAGCAAAGAAACAACAAAACGACGTAACAAATAATGAAAACAAAACAAAAGAAAATGAGGTTATTGCTGCAAAAAATAACACAGAGGGTGAATTAAAGATATAAATATACAATTTATATATAATTAACCTAGTTTAAAATAGATACATAAAACATGGCTTCTAAAAGAAATATAACAAGGGAGACAATATTACAAACTTTGTTTGAAGATGAATTTCATCATAAAGAACCAAACTCAGACAATTTAATAAAAATTTTTGACAGAATCAACAAAGAATTAAAAGATCTTGAAGCAGATAAGGAGTATGCTCAAAAAATCTTGAAAGGGATTGCATCAAAAAGAGGTGAATTGGATAAAATAATAGAGTCTGTTGCAACAAATTGGCCTATAGATAGAATACTTATTGTTGATAGAAATATATTGAGAATAGGATTATTTGAAATTTTGTTTGCTAGTGATTTATCAACACCGCCAAAAGTGGCAATAAATGAGGCAATAGAGGTTGCAAAAAAATTTGGAGGAGCACAAAGTTATAAATTTATAAATGGTGTCTTAGGAAAAATATATGAACAAGTGGCAGAAGGAAAGGAATCAAAAGAGGTTATTCCGGCTAAAAAAATTAAATTCTCTGTGGGCGCTCTTGTTTACACAAAAAAAGATGATGTGTTTTGTTTTGCGTTTGTAAAAGATGTTTTTGGTAAATGGACATTACCTAAAAAAAAGATAGAAAAAACAGATGATCCGTCTGTTGTAGTGCGAGAATGTGCACAAGAAGAATTGGGTTTATCAAATACTTCTGTAATTTCAGAATTAAATAATATATCATTTATTTCTCACCCGCCAGAAGGACCAATAAGAAAAGATATAAAATACTTTTTATTTCAGATTCAAATTGATACTTAAAGATGAACCTTATGCAGCTTATTATTTCAAGAACCTCTGATATCATTATAAACACATACTTACGTTTACACGATGTAATACC
>JABAAZ010000018.1 GCA_014238475.1 Candidatus Paceibacter sp.
AACAAAAAGTGCAGACACAACTGATACTGAAACAAAAGTAGAAGTAAAAGAAATTTATAAAGTTGGAGATATAACTGAAGGTACAGTTATCGCTGTTGATAGATCGACAATCTATGTTGATCTTCCACCTAGTAATGTTGGAATAATTTATGGTAGCGAATTTTTAATAGTTAGAGACGTAGTAAAAAAAGTAAAAGTCGGAGATGTCTTTTCTGCAAAAGTCATAGGTATATCAGAAAAGGCTGATGGTTATTTAGATCTTTCTCTAAAGGAAGCACTCGCTGCCACTGTATGGAAAAAAGCAGAAGACGCTATCTCAAGCGGAGAAGTTTACGAAGTAGTAGCTAAAGAAGCAAACAAAGGTGGTTTGATTATAAACTGGAATGGTGTAAGAGGTTTTCTTCCGGCATCACAGTTATCAAAAAAACACTACCCGAAAGTATTGAACTCAGATAAATTTGCAATATTAAATGAACTAAAAAAGATTATCGGTCTCACTGTGTCAGTTAGAGTCATTTCCGCAGATGCAGAAAATGAAAAATTAATATTTGCAGAAAGTGAAGGCGATGCAAGTCAACAATCACATAAAATTTTAAATGATGATATAGAATATGAAGTTGGAGACACAGCAAGTGGTGTTGTTACTGGTACAGTTGAATTCGGATTATTTGTGCAGATAAACAAAAAGACTTGTGGGCTAGTGCATATATCTGAAATAAGCTGGGGTTTGGTAGATGATCCTAGAAAATTCTACTCTGTTGGTGATCATGTGAAAGTAAAGATTATAAACAAAGATGATGAAAAATACTCTTTCTCTATAAAAGTATTAGAAAAAAACCCTTGGTCTAAAGCTAAAGAAAAGTACAAAGTTGGAGATGAAGTAAAGGGTGTAATTATAAAACACAATCATCACGGAGCCTTTGCTTCAATAGAATCTGGTGTATCTGGACTTGTACACTCCTCTAATTTCAAAAATGAGGAAGAAATGTATATGGAAATGGGTATAGGACAAACTCACACATTTACTATTTTTAATTTTGTTCCAGATGAACAAAAACTAATTCTTACTCCAAAAACTAAATAGTTCAGTAATATTTCTTTTTAATTCTAACCTAGACATGTTCTCAGGGTTAATATCAGCTATAGTTTTTTTAAACTCACTGAAAACTTCACGTAAAATCCTTTGCTCGCTTTCGTTAAATTTTTTTAATACATAATCTGCCTTATCCGTTATTTTATATTTTGGTGAAATCCCTATTCTGAAACGATAAAAACTTTTTGTTTTTGTTTTTTTTATTATTGACTTTATTCCATTATGCCCGGCATCACTTTTTGCAAAAGAAAACTTACAAGTTCCGAGAGGTAGATCCAATTCGTCATGCACAACAATTAAAATTGGTTTGTTGCGAAAAACTGACTTAAAAGATTCACCTGAGTTGTTTATATAAGATTCGCTTGTATAATATTCAAAAGTATTATTGCCAATTGTTTCTGTTGCTTGTGCTAGCTTTCTTTTTTTATGTGTAAAATTTATTTTTTTTTCTTTAGCCAGGCTTATCACAAAATCACGGCCAATGTTGTGTCTTGTTCCTTCATATTTTTTTGGGTTACCTAATCCTATTATTTTTACTTCCATTAAAACAATTATAAAACAGAAAAACAAACACTTGTGTAAATACACGTGGTTGTGATATTATAAATATATAGATGACTGACATCGAGACAAATAATAACGGTAATAACAGTCCTGATTCTCAAAAAGGGGCAAAAAAATGGTTTAAAAACCTACTAAGTCAGTATTTTGTAAGTGTTGTTTTAGGTGTTTTTATAGCACTTGTTGTATGGTCTTTTGTGGCAAGACCTTTTATAGTTCATGGAGCGTCGATGTACCCTACTTTTAATTCATCTCCGAATCTATTGCTTGGAGGTGATTACATAATAATAGATTTGTTAAAATACAAATTTCAAGAACCTAAAAGAGGAGATATAATAGTTTTTGATACAAAAGGGATTAATTCGGACAAAATCAATAAAAAACTAATCAAAAGAATTGTTGCACTTCCCCACGAAACTATTTTATTTAATGAATCGGGAATAAGTATAAAAAAAGCAAGTGGAGAGGTTTTCACATTAACAGAAAATTATTTGCAAAGTGAAACAAGCACTAGTTATAAAGAAGAAGAAATTTATCTAAACAAAGATGAATTTTTTGTTTTAGGAGATAACAGAAACAACAGTTATGACTCAAGATATTGGGGGTATCTAAGTAAAGAAAATATTATCGGTTATGTGAGATTAAAACTTTACCCATTTAAAAAAGCCGGTTTAAATCCAGGAAAAACAGAATATGAGCAATAAAAAAGCAGAAATAGAAAACAATTTTGAAATAGCCAAAAAGGTGGCTATGAGGTATGGCTTTTCTACCTCTTCTGATTTTGTTCCTACAAAAACAAAAAACATTAAATTATACAAGTCGACAGAAAACATTGGTGACAAAAAACTAACACTTTGCGAATTGTTAACCTCTTACATTAGATCCGACCATCATAGAGAGAAAAAAATTAAATTTATTTTTCACAGCAACATAGACAAAGAAAGTAGTAAATACATAAAAAGAAAAGCAGGACTAAAAACATCTCAAATATCTCTATCTTCTATTGGTTTAAATGATCCTTTTGCTGAGGCAAAAATTATTTCCTGTGCGTTAAATGTATTAGAAGAATGGGGCTATAAAAACTTGCTTGTTAAATTTAACTCGATGTCAGACAAACAGGCAACAGAACAGTATTTGAAAGACTTAACTGGATCAATATATAAAAATATAGATTATGCAACAACAGAATGCATAAAAAAACTTAAAGAGTCTCCAGAAGAGGCACATAAATTTATACATACAGACAAAGAGTTAGAAGAAATGAGATGCATGGTCCCCTCTTATATCAAATACTTATCCGATAAGAAAAAAGACCACCTACAAGAGACTATAGAATACATGGATGACCATAACATACCATACACACTGTCTAGTGATTTGTTTGAACACACAGGACACACAACAAGCACATTATTTGAAATAGTTGATGAGAAAACAAACAAGACACTTGCTAGTGGAGGTAGATATGATAAATTATCAAATATTTTTTTCAAAAGAGATATTGAGGTTGTTAATATTAATTTTGTAAATGACACAAAACACACAGGAAAATACATAGTTAAAAAAACAAGAAACATTAAGCCAAAGATTTTTCTTTTCCACTGCGGAACTGCTGCAAAGAAAAAAGTTTTGTCTATCATATCTAAGTTAGAAAAAGGGTCTATACCTGTATCACACAGAGCACACAATGACACTGTTGCAGAACAACTTGATGGCAGTGATGGCAGAAACTATCCATATATACTTGTATTTGGGCAACAAGAGGTTGCAAGCGACATCGTTAAAATAAAGATAAAAAAAAGCAGGATTGTCAGAAATATACCAATAGACAAACTAGCTCAAAACTTAAAATTAATAACACGTTTGCACAAATAAAACATAAATGTTAAACTTTATAAATCATGTATAGCATAATAGTAAAGAAAAAAGACTCCGAAAGTTCTGCCTCTTTATTTAGAAATTTTACAAAAAGAATGCAAATATCTGGCATTACGCAAAAATTTAAAAAAGAAGTTTATAATTCCAGACCTCAATCAAAAAACACAATAAAAAATCAGAAGTTAAGAAAGTTAGAAAAAGAGGGTGAATTTAAAAAATTATTTAGGCTTGGTAAAATTCAAAACAAAGATTTTAGAAAAAAAAGATAGTGCTAAATGCCTATAGTCACAAACTTAAGTAAATTAAGAAAACCGACAATTTCTTTTGAGGTTATTTGCAAACACATATTACCAAAAAATTATGATGTTAGTGTTGTCCTTGTAAATAACAAAACAACAAAAGAGTTAAATAAAAAATACAGAAAAAAAAATAAGCCTACAGATGTGCTCTCTTTTCCCATCTCAGAAAATATGGGAGAGATTTTTATAAACCTTGAACTTATCGATAAAATCGCAAAGGAGAAAGGACAAACTAAAAAAACAATAACTACTTTTCTACTGATACACAGCCTGTTACACCTGTGTGGGCACAAGCATGGGTCTATAATGGAAAATATGGAAAGAAAATTATCAAAAAAGTTTGGTTGTATAAGTAGCATATGAACAAAAAAACAAACATAGCAATTTTGGATTTAGGATCTTATAAAATAAAAGGTGTTTTAAGTACCTTTTCTCCGGATGGCAAAATTCAACAACTAATAGCAGCACGAGAATTTTCACAAGGTATAGAATCTGGTTTTATAAAAAACAAAAGAATGACTGCAAACTGTATTTCTAATATATTTTCTAAATTAGAAAGAAAGACTGATAAAAACATAGATTTTACATATATTGTTTTGAATGATTCTTATAGTCTGACATCTGTAATCAAAAAAGATATAAATCTCAAACGCGGAAGATTGATAAAAAGAGAGGATATAGAATGGTTAACACAAAAAATAATAAAATCTGCAGAAACATCACATCCAAATTACACAATAATAAACACAAAATTAGTACATAAATATATAGACGGTCTTGTGTTCCCTTTTGAAGACATTGAAAAGCAACATGCAAAAAAAAGTATTGCAATAAAAATGTGTTTTGTTTTATCACTTAAATCTTATATAAAAAGCATTCAAAGCATGATGCACTCTGCTAAACTCGATTTAGATTATATAATCCCATCTTATGTAGCAATGGGATTTTTTTTATCAGAGGCACAAAAAAAGACAAAAACATGTGTTATCGATGTGGGAGCACACACAACCACTGTAGCAATTTTTCAAAAAGGGATTTTAGAAAAAGGAGAAACTTTTAATATGGGAGGCATAGATATAAAAGAAAGTGTTTCTAGAACACTTGGGATTGATTTGCAAAAAGCAGAGGAAAGAAAAAAATTTGAAGTACAGATGGAAAGAAATCGTGAAATAGAAAAAATTGTTGTGTTAGAACTAAAAAAAATAGCTACAACTATACAAAAATATTTGAAACAATATGATCTAAACAAAGAAATATCTGGCGGAATAGTTATCAGCGGAGGTGTCTCATGTGACCAAAGTATGCAAGATGCTTTTAAAAGTATATTTAAACTGCCTATATATAAAGTTAATATAAAGATATCAGATGATAAATCAAAAGCAGACTGTGGTTGGGCATTGTTGCAGGGAGCGATATCTTGTATAACAGATGAAATAGCAAACAACACATACAAGAACAGTGATAAATCCAAAATATACAAATGGCTAAGGTTGTTTTTTAAGCATATTGGAAACAAACTCTCTAACTAAAATATGTTATTATAAGGTAAAATGAAAAAAATAAAAGCAGAACAGGAATTATTTGCAAGAATAAGAGTTATCGGTGTCGGTGGGTCTGGGAAAAATGCCATTAACCACATGATAAAAAAGAACATTAAAAATGTTGAATTTATAGTAGCCAACACAGATGCTCAAGATATAAAAAGCTCAAACGCAGATCACAAATTACACATAGGAAGCACAATAACCAGAGGACTCGGAACTGGCATGGATGCAAACCTTGGAAAAGAAGCGGCAAACATATCAAAAAAAGAAATAGAAGGAACAATCAAAGGATCCGATATGTTGTTTATAACATGCGGTATGGGCGGCGGAACAGGCACCGGAGCCTCACCTGTAATAGCTGGTATAGCCAAAAATCTAGGCGTACTAACAGTCGCTGTTGTTACACTTCCCTTTGATTTTGAAGGTGCAAAAAGAATGGAACT
>JABAAZ010000019.1 GCA_014238475.1 Candidatus Paceibacter sp.
TATTCTGATTCTTCAATATTTGATTTTGCAACAATTTTTGAATTCTATTTAAGATAAATTTAACATATGATAAAGTACACAAACTCATTATTACCAAATAAACCAAAAATAATATCTGAAGATAAAAACATGGGTGTTTATGAAATATCTGGACTTCTTCCTGGGTATGGATCAACTTTAGGAAACTCTATAAGAAGAATGTTGATTTCATCTATACAAGGATTTGCAATAACAAAAATAAATATAAACGGTGTCTCACACGAATTTTCTTCTATCAAAGGTGTAAAAGAAGATGTAATTGTATTAATATTAAATCTAAAAAAAATAAATTTTAAAATTAATATTGATGATCCAAGTTGTACAGTTCAGTTGAAGAAAAAAGGAGTTGGTCTTGTGCACGCATCAGATTTTACATTACCATCTCAGGTTGAAATTTTAAATAAAGACTCTTATATAGGAGAAATTACCGATAAAAATACTGAACTGGAAATAGAGTGTCTAATAGAAAGTGGCGTTGGATATGTTCCTCGTGAAGACTTGTGTAAAGATAGGGTAGAGGTTGGTGTAATAGTGCCGGACGCTTTCTTTTCACCTGTAAAAAGAGCATCTTATGAAGTTTCTAATATGCGTGTTGGTAATCAGACAAACTTCAATAAATTGGTTTTTACAGTAGAAACAAACGGAGTTATCACTCCACACGATGCATTTGAACTAGCTATAACTACAATGATTGTACAACTACAGTCACTTGTAGGTTTTTCAGAAGAAAGAGACATGACTGTTATACCAGAGAACAAAATGAAATCAATTCAAATATCAGAATTGAATTTTTCACCTTCTGTTTTTAAAGCATTGGACGATGCTGGTATAAAGACAATAGAAATTTTATCAAGTAAAAAAGAGTCTTTTATTAACGAATTACCTGGAATTGGACCAAAAGCAGTTGTAGATATCAAAAAAGTGTTATCTGGTTATGGAGTAACATTAGAAGAATAAATATATATGGCATATACACGCAAAACAAAAAGAGTATTTAGTAGACAAAGGGATCAAAAAAAAGCCTTAATGAAATCGTTGGCTAGGTCGCTTGTTTTGCATGAAAAGATTAAAACAACAGAAGCAAAAGCAAAATCTTTAAGACCTTTTATAGAAAAAATAGTTACCAGATCAACCTCAGCATCACTTGCAAACATAAGAAATTTAAACAGTGTTTTCGGCAACGATAAAAAAATAGTTCAAAAATTAACTTCTGAAATTGGACCAAAATATAAAGATAGAAAAGGAGGATATACAAGAATAATAAAATTAACTCCGATTGGTAGTAGAACAGAAGCAATAATAGAATTTGTATAATATGAAACACGTAAACATAGATGCTGATGGAAAAAAACTTGGACACTTAGCAGTGTCTATTTCAAACATATTAAATGGAAAAGATAGTGCAGATTTTGCAAAAAACAAAGTACCAGAAGTTTGTGTTGTTATAAAAAATTGTTCGAAATTAGATATCACAAATAAAAAACAAAAAAGTAAAATATATCAGAGATATAGTGGTTATCCTGGCGGAAGAAAAACCAGAACAATGGTGGAAGAAACACAAGTAAGCGGCTTTGAGTCAGTGCTTAGGCATGCTGTTGCTGGCATGCTGCCAAAAAATAAATTAAAAAGCATAAAGTTAAGGAGATTAACAATATCAGAATAGTAATATTATTAATATGGAAGACAATAAAAAATATTTAGAAAAAAAAGGAGGATACATGGAAGCAATAGGCAGAAGAAAATCTTCTGTTGCCAGAGTTAGAATTTACAAAGGTAAGGGTGATACTTTCTCAGTAAATGGAAGAGATATAAAAGAATATTTTTCAATACCATCAATACAACACACAATTGTGGCTCCGCAAAAAATTGTTGACAAAACATTTGATATAACAGTGCAAGTAAAAGGAGGTGGATTTAGTTCACAAGCAGAAGCACTTAGACATGGTTTGTCTCGTGTACTTGTAGCTTATGATGAAACAAAAAGAAAAGAGATGAAAGATGCTGGATTCTTAAAAAGAAATCCAAAAAGAAAAGAAAGAAAAAAGTTTGGTTTAAGAAAAGCAAGGAGAGCACCACAGTGGAGTAAAAGATAAAGCCATGGTTGACGGAAAAAAAGAAGTGTCTGAGGATGCAAAAATTAAAGATCCTGTGTCAAAATATAAAAAAGAAAGAGATGAATACTTAGAAGGTTGGAAAAGAGCAAAGGCTGATCTTATAAATGAAAAGAAGAAGTTTGCTGAATTAACTGAGCAAAAAGAAAAAATTATTATTGCATCTTGCATAAATAATTTTATACCACCAATGGACAGTTTTTTTCAAGCAAAAAAGAATAAAAAAGTATGGGATAGCGTTGATAAAAACTGGAGAGTTGGGGTTGATGCAATATATTCGCAACTAAAGGATTCGATGTCGCAAATGGGTGTTACAGAGATACTACCAAAATCTGGCGAAGATTTTGACCCAAAAAAACATGAAATTATAGAAACACAGGTTGGAGAGGAGAATAAAATTATAGACACTTGTTCACCTGGTTACAGGGTCTCAGATTTTGTTATAAAACCAGCTTGTGTTATAATAGGTAAAAAAGCATTAAAAAGTTAATAAAATAAAGATATGGCAAAAATTATTGGTATAGATCTAGGAACAACTAACTCTGCAGTGGCGTACATTTTAAATGGAAATCCAGAGATTATAGAAAACACAGAAGGAAGTAGAACAACACCATCTGTTGTTGCTATATCAAAGACTGGTGAAAGGTTGGTAGGTTTACTTGCAAGGAGACAGGCTGTAACAAACCCAAAAAACACTATATATGGTGTAAAAAGATTTATAGGGCATAGATTCAAAGATGATGTGGTACAAAGTGATATTAAAACATTGCCATATGAAATAACAGAAGGTCCTAAAGGTGGTGTTTTGATAACTTTAAACAATGAAAAGAAAAGACCAGAAGAAATATCTGCATTAATACTTCAAAAGATAAAAGAAGATGCTGAGGCAAAATTAGGAGAAAAAATCACAGAGGCTGTAATAACTGTTCCAGCATATTTTGACGAAAACCAAAGAAAAGCAACACAAGACGCTGGTGAGATAGCAGGACTTAAGGTCAAAAGAATTATAAACGAGCCAACAGCAGCTGCACTTGCATATGGTTTTAATAAAAAGAAAAATGAAAAGATCATAGTTTTTGATTTTGGAGGTGGTACTTTTGATATATCTGTGCTTGAAGTAGGGGATGAAGTTGTGGAAGTTAAATCTACTAATGGTGATTCTCATATGGGTGGTCGTGATATAGATTATGAGATAATACAACATATAGTTTCTGAGTTTAAAAAAGAAGTAGGTGTAGAGCTTAAAGATTCAATCGCATTACAAAGATTGGATGAGGCGGCAGAAAAGGCAAAAATAGAACTGTCTGTATCTATTGAAACAGAAATAAATATTCCATTTATAACATCAACAGACGCAGGTCCTCAACATTTGGTTATGAAATTAACCCGTGCAACTCTTGAAAAATTAGCGGACAAATATGTTAAAAGAGCTTTGTCTATAACAGAAAGTGCTCTAAAAACTTCAAAATTAGATAAAAAGGATATAAATGAAGTAATAATGGTTGGTGGACAAACTCGTATGCCATTGATACACGATTCAGTTTCAAAGTTTTTTGGAAAAGAAATTAATAAATCTATTAATCCAGATGAAGTTGTTGCGCTTGGTGCAGCTGTACAAGCTGGTATATTGCAAGGTGATGTTAAAGATATTCTTCTTCTAGATGTTGTGCCAATATCATTCGGAATTGAAACCATGGGAGGTGTGTCTACAAAAATAATAGACAGAAACACAACACTACCAACATCTGCATCTCAAATATTCTCAACAGCATCAGACAATCAACCATCTGTAGATATACATATAGTTCAAGGTGAAAGATCCATGGCACAAGATAACAAAAGCCTCGGTAGGTTTATATTAGATGGAATAGCACAAGCATCAAGAGGTGTTCCACAAATAGAGGTGACTTTTGATATAGATTCAAACGGTATTTTGGATGTAAAAGCAAAAGATAAAAACAGTGGTAAAGAGCAGTCGATTAAAATTGAAGCAAGTTCTGAATTAACTGATGAGGATATAGAAAAAATGAAAAAAGATGCAGAAGTAAATGCAGAAGAAGATAAGAAAAAACGAGAAATCATAGAGGCAAAAAATCTTGCAGAGCACACAGTATACTCGATAGAGAAAGAACTTAAGAATCTTGGAGATTCAGTAGATGAAAATTTAAAAAAAGAAGCTGATGATCAAATCGCAATTTTGAAAAAAATAGAAGAAAAAGATTCTGCAGAAGACATACAAAAAAAGACGTCGGATGCAAATGTTGTTTTAACAAAACTTTCTCAAGCACAGAAAACAAAAAATGACGATGGTGCAAAAAATGATGAAAAACCTGACTCAAAAGATAAAAACGCAGATGATGTAACTGACGCGGATATAAAAGAATAATAAATGGCTGATTACTATAAAGTTTTAGAAGTAGATAAAAATGCTTCACAAGATGAGATAAAAAAATCATTTAGAAACTTAGCACACAAGTATCATCCAGACAAAAAAACAGGAGATGAAAAAAAATTTAAGCAACTAAGTGAAGCATATGCTGTTTTATCAGATAAAGAAAAAAGGAATAAATATGACACTGTAGGTAGTGGTGGATTTGACTTTGGATCTGCTCAGGCATCTGGATCTGATTTTGGATTTGATATCTCAGATTTGTTTGGGGATTTGTTTCAACAACAAACAAGAAAAATTGGAAGTGATATTCTTATGGATATAAATATTACATTTAGGGAGTCTTTCTTACAAGTAACTAAGAAAATCACCATCCCTTATAAAACAAAAAAGCATCAAAATATAAATATACGCATCCCATATGGCATAAGAAATGGACAGATTATAAGACAAAGTGGGTTAGGAGAAGAAATTGATGGAGGAATTCCTGGAGATTTACACTTAAGATTTCATGTATCAAGTGATTCTGTGTTTTATGAATTAAATGGAA
>JABAAZ010000001.1 GCA_014238475.1 Candidatus Paceibacter sp.
TTTATTAAACCAGAATTGTAAACTACGCTGTCAAGTCTTCTTTCTAGTAATTCAAGTAACGCATCTTCTCTTTTTTTTGTTTGATTCTTAAGAGCAGCAGCAACATAGTTTTTTAGTATTCTTTCATTAATACCATAAGAAAAACGTAGTTTTTGTTTTTCAATTAATTGTCTTCCAAAACGCGACATTGGTCTACTGAATCCACTAGACTTAGAATTTTTTTGTTCACGAAGAGCAAACTTTGACGTTTGACACTTTTCGAATATAGGTGTATTTAATCTTTTACTTAGTTTATATTGTTTGACTCTTTTCATTATTAAACTCTTCTTGGTTTTTTCCTTCTCGCTCCATTATGTGGTACAGGAGTTTTGTCTTTTATACAGGATATTTCAAACCCTCTATTTACAAAAGAACGTAAAGCAGCTTCCCTACCTTGCCCAACACCTTTAACAACAAATTCTAATTCTTTGACGCCTATTGATTGTGCTTTCTCTGCTATCACCTCTGAGACCTGAGACGCAGCATAAGGTGTCCTTTTCCTGTTACTGTTAAAACCTAAAGATCCTGAAGTTGCCCACATCACAATATTTCCATTGGTTTCTGTAAATGAAATTTTTGTATTATTGTGTGTAGCTTCTACAAACATAATACCTTTTTGTATTTTTCTCTTAGGAAGCTTTGATAAAGACCTAGAATGCTTGCCTTTATCTGATGAACCTACTTTATTTACAGATCTTTTTTTACCCATATTTTATTATTTCTTTTGTAACTTAGTTTTACCAGATCCCATAGTTTTCCTTTTTCCTTTCTTTGTTCTTGCATTTGTTTTAGTTCGTTGACCTCTGACAGGTGCGCCTATCGAATGTCTTCTTCCACGAAGTGACTGTATATCTTTCAATCTTTTAATATTATTACCATCAAATCTTCTCAGGTCACCCTCTATTGTTAACTTTTCTACACTCTTCCTAATTAAATTTTCCAGATCTTCATTTAGATCTGCCGCTTTGCTTGTAAATTTAATATTATGTTCTTGTAGAATTTTTTCTGAAGTTTTTTTTCCAACACCATACACAGCAGTCAAGGCTATGTTGATATGTTTTTTTTCGGGGATTGTTATTCCTGATATTCTCATTATTTATCGTTGTCGTATTTTTCTTTTTGGATTTTGTTTATTTATAAGATACAACCTATTTTTTCTGCGAACAATTTTGTCACCTCTTTCTTTAACTTTTACAGATGATTTGATTTTCATAAATATTTTGTATTTTATTGTTTTAGATTTTTCTTATAGTCTTTTTATTATTCTAGCTTTACCTCCATATTTATCGATTTCCAACTCCACTTTATCTCCTATTAATATTTTTATTCTATGAAGTCGCATTTTACCAGATAAATATGCAAGAGTTTCTTTTTTTGTGTCTTCTACCACAACACGAAACAAGGTATTCGGAAGTGATTCTGTAACAGTCCCAATTACACTTTTATTTTCTTGATCTACATAGTTTGGCATCGTGGTGTCTTATTCTATCATATATACTGAAAAATTTGCAATAGATGATTTTTATACTCTATTGATTGTTTTTTTTCCATTTTAAGATATTTTTATGGTCACCAGATGTTAAAATTTTTGGTACATCAAACTTTCTACCTTTATATGTTATAGAATAAGGCCTGGTATACACTCTTTTTGTTGAAATTCTTGAGTGTTCTAAAGAATTCTTATTTCCCAGGACTCCAGAAATCTCTCTTGTTACAGAATCAATCACAACAAGAGCAGGTAACTCACCCCCTGTTAATATATAGTCACCTATTGAAAGACCTAGTGCTTTTGTTGCACTTTTTACTCTATAATCCACACCTTCATAATGTCCACAAATTAAAATTATATGCTTATATTTATGTGCAAATTCTTTTGCTTTTTGTGCAGAAAACTTATGTCCACAAGCTTCAAAAAAAATTGTGAGAACATTTTTTTTTCTTCCAAGTGCTTTTTTGTATGCCTCTAGAACAGGAGATGCCTCAAGGACCATACCAGGGCCACCACCGTATGGTCTGTCATCTATTCGTTTGTTTTCAGCCTTTTTATAGTCCATTGGATTATAAAAAGAAAAAGATATTTTTTTCTTTTCTTTTGCTTTTTGTATGATTGAGGAATTCAAATAACTTTTGATAGAATCCGGAAACAGTGTAATTATATGAATCCCAATCATTTTTATCTATTTCTGTAAAAACTTATTTTGAGTTTTTATCACCAGGTTCACTAATGACAACTCCAATCTTTTGATCTGTTTTACCACCATACGCGTGCATGATAGATCTTATAGATTCTGCCATCTTACCTCCCATACCTATAACCTTACCCATATCAGATTCTGCTACGAAAATAGTTAATTTGGTTCCTTTACTGTCTTGTTCTTGTGTTACACGAACTTCGTCTTCTTTTTCAACGACGTTTTTAACAATCATTTCTAAATAATTTGCTTCTTTGTTTTCCATACTTTTGTTTAATTTAATTAATTAGGTTATATTTGATAAAACAACTATTCACCTTTTTCTGATTTTGGTGTCTCGGAATCATCTTCCCCAGAATCAGTTATTGTTTCTTTTGTTGTGTCATCTGTCTTTTTTTCTTGTGGCTCTTCTTTCTTGGAAGAATCACCTTCTTTTGCATCTGGTGTGTCTTTTTTTATTGGTGTTTTTTTAGGCAATGCATTTTTTTTCTTTCCTTCTATTATTTTTTCAGATACAAAAAGATTGTGTGCTGTGTCAGACATTATTGCACCTTGTTTTATCCAATGTAATACCCTTTCTTTATCTATTCCTTTTGTTTTTTCTATTGGATTATAAAAACCAAGTTTTTCTATAAACTTTCCACTTTTTGGTCCTATTGTTGATTGAGCCACGATAATTCTAAAAGATGGGTTTTTTCTTCTTCCAATTCTCTGAAATCTAATCTTTAACATAGATTTATTATACATTAAATTTAATAAAATGTATATTAATAATTTTTAAAATATTTTAAGTTTTTATGCTCCTTTAATTTTTCCAAAGCTTTGGATTCCACCTGTCTCACTCTCTCTCGTGTAACATTGAATTCCTTGCCAATTTGCTCTAATGTTAATACTTTATTGTCTTTTATCCCATATCGCAATTCAATAATTTTTCTTTCCTTAGGTGTCAAAATATCCAAAAAATCATCTCCTATTTTTTCTTTTAATATAGACTGTGCTGCAAAATCAAAAGGTGAAACTTGATTATCATCTGGAATAATCTCTGAGATTGAAATTGTATCATCATCCATTGATTGTTTTATTGGCTGATCCAATGAGCTTGTTTGTTGGTCTGTTTTCTTTATCAAATCTATTTTTTCTGTAGAAATTCCCATTTCGTTTGCTATTTCCTGTACTAATGGCTGTCTTCCCAGATCCTGTTGAAGCTGGTTAGTAACTTTTAAATATTTGTTTATTGTTTCTGTCATATGCACAGGTCTTCTAATGGTATTTTGTTGATCTGCTATTGCTCTTGTTATTGATTGCCTAATCCAGCAACATGCGTATGTTGAAAATTTATATCCTAATCTATGGTCAAACCGATCAACAGCTTTATACAAACCGTTTGTTGCCTCTTGTATTAGATCTAATAGAGTTAAGTGGCTATTTTTTTTCATATATTTTTTAGCAAAACTGACTGCAAGTCTTAAATTATGCAATACCATTTTTTCACGTGCTACTTTATCATTTTTTTTAATTCTCTTACTTAGCTCAATCTCCTCTTCTGGTTTCAAGAGTGGATATCTCCCAATATCTTTCAGATACATTTGCACTGAATCCTGTTTTGGTTGAGGCAAGCTTTTTTTTCCTGAATACCTTTCATTTCTTAATATATCTACTTTTTCTGAAAGAATATGCAAATCTCCCAAAACATCAAGTTTTTTATCCTTAATGAATTTTACTACCTGATTTTTATATTTTCTATCAGTAGATATTTTTGGCAATATTGTTTTTATTTCCTCGATTTCAATATATCCTATGGTTTGTTTTTTCTTTATTAACCCAGTTAACCTTCTTAAATCCAATTTATCTAATAATGAAATGTCAATTTCATTATTTTTTTTAACAATCTTTTTTTTTACAACTTTTTTTTTGGCAATCTTTTTTTTAACAATCTTTTTTTTTACAAATTTTTTTTTGGCAATATTTTTTTTTACTAACTTTTTTTTTGCTACCTTTTTTTTTACAACTTTTTTAATTATCTTTTTTTTCTTGTTTGTTTTTGCTTTAATCATTATAAGACAATTTATTCAGCTTTTGCAGTTTCTTTTGCATATTCTCCCATTCTTTATTTAAATTGTCAAGTTTACTTAAATCAACCCAATCTTTTTCTCCTGATATATGTAGTAATATTTTTTTATAATGATTAAATAAAAATCTTTTTGAATTTTTAAAAATTTCAAGATCAATATTAAAATTATTTGTAGAATTTGATATCTCAAAAATAAATTCACTAATTTTTGACTTCTTACAAACAAGAGGTTTGCACTCTTTTAATTCTTCTAAAAGTTTGTTTGTGTTTTTTGAAAGTGAAATTTGTTTTTCTCTTGCATAATCTACAAATTGATTTATCTGTTCATGCAACTTGTCGTCATTTGAATCTTTCTTTAAATTGTTTCTAGAAAAATTTCTCTCATATTCATCAACATTAGAATACAAAGATATTCGTTTTTTTACAGAATCACAAGAAACATTGCAACACAAAGAGACACTTTGGATATATTTTTCTTTTAACATATCATTTTCTGTAATTGAAATTAAAGGTATTATATGTTCTTGCACCTGAGCTATCATGTCGGTCTCGTTTTTAGATTTTGCTTGAATTTTTTGTAATAAAAACTCAACAATTGTTTTTGCTTTTTTAATTTTTTCATACCAGATTTCCTTGTCTTTTAAAATAATATCAGCCGGATCTTTACCATTTTCTAAATCTAGAACCTTTACATCCATGGACATTTCTAAGGACATCTTTGCTGCTTTTATTGTTGCAAGTATACCAGAAGCATCTCCATCAAAAGCAATTATAATTTTGTTTGATATGTTTTTTAATATTTTAAGATGATCTTTTGTTACCCCAGTTCCAGAACATGCAACTGTGTTTTGAAATTTTGTCTCGTGTGCCATTACTACATCTAAATATCCTTCTGTTAAAATTGAAAAGTCATGTTTTTTAATATGTGTTTTTGCTTTACATAATCCGTATAAAAACCTTGATTTATGATATAAATCAGTCTCTGGAGAGTTTATGTATTTTGATTGTTTCTTGTTTTCTTCATAAATTCTACCAGCAAAACCTACTAATACATTGTTTGAATCTCTCAATGGGAAAACTATTCTATTTTTAAATCTGTCATATGTACCAGTATCTTTTAAACAAATTAAACCAGACATAGCTATTGATTCTTTTGTGTAATTTAAATTATCTGTACAGTAATTAAATAAATTAGGAGCAAATCCTATTTCCCATTTTTCAACTATGCTGGTATTGATTCCTCTATTTTCTAAATAAGTGTTTACTTTTTCATTAAGTTGTTTTTTATACAAAATAAGTGCACTTTCCAATATATCTGATAAATGTTTTTTATTTTTATTGTAATCGGTATTTTTATTTTCAAATTTGGTTATATCAATGCCAACTTTTTGTGAAATTATCTCTAAAGATTTTATAAAATCTACACCTTCCATTTTTTGTACAAACGTAAACATATCTCCACCTTGGTGAGTAGAAAAACAATAATAAACACCTTTGTCAGGAGATGCGTAAAAAGACGGTGTTTTTTCAGAGCTGAAAGGAGACAACCCTTTATATTTATTTCCATCTGGTTTTAATTTTGTGTAGTATGAAATGATGTCTATTATATTAGTGCGACTTAAAATTTCTTCCTTTACAGCATCAATATTCATTTATTCTTTTTTGAGTTCGGCTTTTCTTTTATACTCTTCTTCATCTTCTGCAATTTTTGCCCTAACCTTTTCGATCATCTTGTATTTTTGAGACCCTTTAAATGCAGTTCCTATAGGGACTAATCTACCGGTCATAACATTTGACTTCAAATCATCCAGATAATCTTTACTTCCTTTTACTGCTGCTTGTAGCAAGATATTTGTTGTGCCTTCAAAAGATGCTGTAGAAAGGAAACTGTCTCTTGATTTTGGAATGTTTGGAAGACCTAGTATAACTTCTTTGGTTTTCATTGGAGTTTTCCCTTCTTTTTTAATAGAATTGTTTTCATCACTTGCTGTGTCGGCTTCTATAATATCCCCTGCTGTATATATAGAATCACCTGAATCTACAATCTCCACTCTTGAGAACATTTGCTTAATAATAATTTCTAAATGCACAGGAGAAAGATCTATTCCTTGGAGTTCATATATTTTTGTTACTTCATCAAAAATATATTTTTGTGTATTTTCTTTTCCTGTTATTTCAAAAAGAGTATCTAAATTTGCAGAACCATCAGTCAGCATATCTTTTTTATTAATTTTATCACCTACTTTAACTTTTATTTGCCTTGTTGCAGGTATAACAAAATCACAAATAGTTTTTTCTTTTTTATCTTCTTTAGAATCTTTTTCAATATATATTGTATTAAATTTATATTTATTTTTTGAAATATCTACAACTTTACCAGAAACATCAGATAGAATCATTTCTGCTTTTGGATTTCTTTTATCTAATAACTCAAGAACACGTGGAAGACCTTCGGTTATGTCCCCACCAATTGATAAAATACCACCTGTATGAAATACTCTCATAGTCAATTGTGTTCCAGGCTGTCCAATAGAAAGCGCTGCATTTGTACCAGCAGGCTCCCCAAGATCAATTAATTTATCCGTAGTGTTATCAATTCCATAACATCTTTGACAAATTCCTTTTTTGCTCTTACACGAAAGTGGGGATCTTGCCATAACTTTTTCTATGCTTTCATCAAGTGATATCATTTCTGCTTGCTCTTTTGAAACCATTTCGTTTTTCTTTACAATAATTTTTTTGTTTTTACCTACAACATCATTTATTACATACCTTCCATAAACTCTATTTAGGAAAGATATTTCTATTCCAGATTTTGTTTTTCTTGTTAATTCAAACCCCTTAGTTGATTTACAATTTTCTTCTATAATTATTACTTCCTGGGCAACATCAAATAGACGACGAGAAAAATATCCTGCATTTGATGTTTTTAATGATTTGTCTACCAATCCTTTTCTTCCACCGTATGAGTTAATAAAATATTCAATAGAAGTCAATCCGTATTTATAACAAGATACAATCGGATACTCAAGTGTATCACCTCTAGAAGAAGTTATTGAGCCTATTAATCCAACAAGCTGCGCCAATTGTTCAACGTTTCCACGCGCACCTGATAACAACATATCTATTATAGAGTTTTTTGATGTGTATTTTGCAAAAATGTCATTTTTGATATCATCTCTTACTTTCAACCAGTTCTCTATATTTATTCTAGATCTTTCTTGTTTTGATATAAGACCTTTTTTATGAAAATCCATAGTTTTATGGTAATTCTTCCATCCCTCTTTTACACGAGAATCTAAATTATCTACTTGTAATAAGTCTGTCCATGCAAATGTAGTTCCTGATTTTGTGGCGTATTCAAATCCAAAAGATTTAATACTATCAAAAAGAGGCACTGTTTTTTCTTTCCCTATTATAGTTATACAATAGTTGATAATATCAGTAATCTTTTTTTTATTTACTGTTTCATTAATAAAATTAATTTCAACTGGAAATATCTCATTAAACAAAACCCTACCAACACTTGTATCTAATAAAGAATTATTATATTGTTTGTATTTACCCGATGCATCTTTATCTGTTATAGATATTTTAATTCTATCTGTTAATTTTATAACATTATCTTCATATGCAACTATAGCTTCATTTATTGATGAAAAGTATTTTACATTTTTTTCGTCTGTTTCGTTAATAACAGTTGTTGTATAACATCCTAATGCCATATCATGTGAATTTGGATTAGAAATTATGTCACCACTTGCTGGGTCTATAATGTTGTTCTTTGCATTCATTATGTATTTAGCCTCAGCTTGTGCTTCTGATGTTAGTGGGAGATATACAACCATGTTATCACCATCGAAGTCTGCAGCAAAAGCAGCACAAACAAGAGGACTTAATTCTATAGATATACCCTCAACCAAAATAGGTTTAAAAGACTGTGCTCCTAATTTATGTAATGTAGGTTGTCTGTTCAAAATTACATACTTTCCATCAATTACTTGCTCAAGAACGTCCCATATTTCAGGTGCTTCATCATCTATCATTTTATTTGCATTTCGCATATTGTATGCTAAATCCTTTTTGATTAATTCAGAAATTATAAAAGGTTTGAATAACTCGAGTGCAATTTTTTTAGGCAAACCACATTCATCTAATTTTAAATCTGGACCAACAACAATAACACTTCGTGCACTATAATCAACTCTCTTACCCATTAAGTTTGCTCTAAAATATCCTTGTTTTCTACCGAGATACTCTGCTAAAGATTTTGAAGGTTTGGTTTGTAATTTATATGAAGTTGATCCAGCTGCACCCAATGCTCCGATCGAATTATCAAAAAGAGCATCCACCGCCTCCTGTAATATTCTTTGCTCATTTTTTAATATAACTTCTGGTGCATCTCTTTCAATTAATTCTTTCAGTCTATTGTTTCTAGTGATAACAGCTCTATACAAATCTGTTAAATCAGAGCTTGCGAAACGACCACCATCAAGTGCAACAATCGGTCTCAATCCCGGAGGAAGAACAGGAAGCACTGTTACAAACATCCACTCTGGCTTTGAATTATTTAGCAAAAAAGATCTTACTGCGCTTAGTCTTTTGTTTATTTTCTTTTTTGCAAGATTTTTTGCAGTTATGGCATTTTTGGACAACTCTTTTTCTAATTTTAATAAATCTATATTTTTAAGCATTTCATACAAAACTTTTGGACCAATTCCTACTGTAAATAGTTTTGGAAATCTTTTTTCAAGTGTAAAATAACTTTCTTCATCCAAAATCTCTAGTGGCTTTATAGATTTTAATTCTTTAACTCTTTCATTATATAAAACCTGTATTTTTTTCTTTGTTTCTTTTCTTGTTAAATTTTCTGTCTGGTCAGTAAATTCTGTTTTTAGTTTTGTTTCGTACTCTTTAATTTTATCTTTATCTACAGAAACAACAACATATGAAGCAAAATCATTTATTTGTTGTGTATGCTTAATTGATATTCCAAGCAACAGAGCAATATAATTTGGTGATTTTCTTAAATACCAAATATGTGAGACTGGTTCTACTAATTTTATATGCCCCATTCTTTCTCTTCTTACAAATGCTTTTGTTATTTCAACACCACATTTTTCACAAGAAAAACCTTTAAATTGAACACCACTATATTTCCCACAACTACACTGATAGTCTTTTTCTGGTCCAAAAATTTGTTCATCAGACAAACCACCAGTCTCTGGTTTATGTGTTCTATAATTTATTGTCTCTGGTTTTAATACTTCTCCATAACTCCATTCTAAAATTTCTTCCGGAGATGCTAAAGAAATTCCAACTGATTTTACAAATGAATTTAAATGTGTGTTTTGGTTATTTTTTCTATGTTTTTTCATATTTTAAAAATTAGGTTTAATTGATTCATCGTTAATAAAGTTTATGTTTATTCCAAGTGCTTTTAGAAAATTAACCAACACATTAAAAGATGCGGGGGTGTTTATTTGTGTAATATGTCTTCCTTTGATAATGGCACTATATGCTGCTGATCTACCAAACACATCATCAGATTTAATAGTAAACATTTCTCTAAGTGTATAGGCTGCAGAGTGTCCAAGCAACGCCCATACTTCCATTTCTCCAAATCTGTGACCACCATTTCTCGCCCTACCACCTAGTGGTTGTTGAGAAACAAGTGAATAAGGTCCAATGGCTCTCATGTGAACTTTGCTTTTTACCATATGACTTAGTTTTAATATATACATATAACCAATAGCGACATCTTGTTGAAATTTTTCTCCTGTTTTTCCGTCATATAATGCTAGTTTGGCAGAAGCAGGTTTTCCGGCAGCCTTTAATTCCTTTGCTAAATCTTCAGCAGAAAACTCTGACATCGGTAAAACAACGGCTTGATAATTAAGAGTATTTGCAGCTAGTCCAAGATGCAGTTCTAAAATTTGTCCAATGTTCAAACGAGACGGTACTCCAAGCGGTGTTAAAATAATGTCAACAGGCTTTCCGTCCGCAGTAAATGGCATATCTTCCACAGGTAAAACTTTTGAAATAACACCTTTATTACCATGTCTATTTGTAAGTTTGTCTCCTTTTTGTATTTTTCTTGCCTCTGCTATTGTAATTACAATTTTCTTTATTACATCAGGTTCAAGTGTATACCCATTCTTTTTTTCAAACACATTTACATCAACAATTCTTCCGCTTTTACCATTTCCAAGTCTCAGTGATGTGTCTTTTATATCTTTTGCTTTTTCTCCAAAAATTGATTGTAATAATCTATCTTCTGCTGATTGTTGAGTCTCTGTTTGTGGTGTGATTTTACCAACCAAAACATCTCCTGTTCTAACTTCGGCTCCAACACGAACAACACCTTCTGAATCCAAATTCCTCAACCTTGCCTCTCCTACATTTGGTATATCTGAAGTAGTTTGTTCCTCACCTAGTTTTGTATTTTTTACATTTATAGTGTAGTCTTGTAAATCAATGGAAGTGAACACATCATCTGAAACCAATCTTTCTGATATAACTATTGAATCTTCAAAATTCAATCCATTACAACACATAAAAGCAACTCTGAGATTTTTTCCGAGTGCCAGTTGACCATTTTTTGTTGTTGCATTATCTGCTATAACATCACCTTTTTTCACTTCATCTCCCATAGAAACTATCGGAGTATGTTGTGTTGATATTGTTTTTGCGTTTGTTACTTTAAAAGAATTTAATTTATATGTCTTTTCTTTGCTTTTTTTTGTTTTAATTTTTATATAAGTTGAATCAAGACCGACAACAGTACCATTATCCTCTGCAACAACCATTCTTCCAGTTGATCTTGCTATAGCTTCTTCTGCTCCAGAAGATACAATCGGTGCCTCAGGCAAAAAACATGGAACTGCTTGTGGCTGTGCAGTTGATCCAAATGTTGCTCTTGCAGCAAGATTTGTGTGTACAAATGGAATAAGTGAGGTGGATACTGAAAAAATTTGTCTTGATGATACATCAACATACTCAACTTCACTTGCATCTACAAAAACAATCTGATTTCTATGTCTTACTGCTACTTTCTCTTTTTTAATTTTCCCATCTTTGTCTATAGATTTACCTAAATCTATAATTTTATACAACTCTTCTGCATCTGAAGTTAAATATTCAATTTCATTAGTTACTTTACAATTTTTTACTTTTGCATATGGAGTCTTTAATATACCAGTCTCATCTATTTGTCCATACGATGCTAAGTGTAAAGTCAATCCTATACTAGCTGAGTCCGGGGAATGCACAGGACAAATTCTTCCGTATTGTGAAGGATGCACATCTCTTACTTCAAAACTTGCTCTATCTTTGTTCAAACCACCCTTACCCGTTACAGAGATTCTTCTCATGTGCTCATGTTCTTCTAATATGTTTGTTTGTCTAAGAAATTGTGACAATGAATTACTTTTAAAGAAACTTTGGACACTTGCTTCCAAAATCCTAGGGTTTATAATTTGTATTGATTTTGTTGTTTTCTTTACATCAGATCTGTTCATTCTATCTTGGATATTTTTTTTCATTCGCAAAAGACCTGCTGAAACTTCATTTTTTACCAATTCCCCAACTAAACGAACTCTCTTTGAAGACATGTGATCTATGTCATCTACTATCGAACCAGGAGTATAGTTGAGTCTTACTATTTCTTTAATTAAATCAACCAAAATAACACCATCAAAGACTGAATTGTACTTTTTTATCTTTTTATTTTCTGTAGACAGCCTGTTTTGTAATCGAGAAATCCCCACATCACCCATGTCAAAATATTTTTTCGAGAAAAATGTTTTTGTATAATTTTTAGCTGCCTCTGCACTTATAGCGTCACTGCCCATTATGTTTCTATACATACTTATATACAAGTCATCTGGGTCATCTGCAAGATCTATCAAAAGTGTATTTTTTATATATTCTTGTTCTTTTTCATCAAAATGTCTTAATATTTGTGTCTTCGTCTCGTTAAATAAAAATCGTATCAACTGTGTTATCGGAAATTTTCTCTTATTATCAATTTTCGCATACATTTTTTTTCCAATTGCAGTTTCAATTTCTAACCTTCTACCGCTTAAAGGTATTGCTTTCATACCAAAAAAATTAATTCCTTGTAATGATTTTGAGTTAAAAAAGAAACCATGCGACTTAACAATTTGAGATATAACAGTTCTCTCCCTGCCATTTATCACAAAGGTGTGATTTGGTGTCATTATTGGAATTTCACCAAAGTTTATTTCGTCTACAGACTTCTCTTTTGTTACTAGGTTGGTAAATTTAAGTGTCACAAAAAAAGTTGCAGCATAGTTTTCCATTCTAGATATTGATTCTGATAGAGAATGTTTTTCTTCTTTAATTTCAAGAGAAATAAATTCTAAGTTAAATTTAGAATTTTGATAATCTGAAATTGGAAATATAGACTTAAAAATTTCTTTAAACTCTTTGTTTAAAAAAATATTATAAGATTTTTTTTGAAAATCTAATGAACTGTCAAGTTGCATTAAATCAATTTTAGGATTACCAAATATTTTTTGTTGTAGTTTTTGTTGACTCATTGAAATAAAAATCTATATTGAATTTTAGACAATTCTGTAGAATCAATCAATAATAACTTATTTTATATAATAAAATTCGGGCAAAGCTACGCCAGTCCACCATGCCCTGAAAACTCAGAAGGGCTAATTCCGAAAGAAAGGGCTGCCTGGTTCCACATTTGTTCATCCGGTGTGTTAAA
>JABAAZ010000020.1 GCA_014238475.1 Candidatus Paceibacter sp.
AATGACAAACGAAGAAATACTTTTTGATATTTTTGATCAATTTTCCTCAGAAGGGATTGAGTTTGCATATCCAACACAAACACTGTATATCAAAAAATAGGACTGGAAGGAAAAAAAGATATGTGTTACCTTGTCACTAAGGGCGATTAGCTCAGTTGGCTAGAGCGCTTCGTTTACACCGAAGATGTCGGGGGTTCAAGTCCCTCATCGCCCACAAAATGATTACTCCTACTATTATCTATGAAGATGAAAATCTATTAGTTTTAGATAAACCATCTGGACTTGTTGTGCATTCAAACGGGGAAGGAAATGAATACACTCTCGCATCTTTTGTAAAAGAAAGAAACAAAGAAATGATTGGTGTAGGAGAAGATATGTTTACAGAAAAAGGTGTTCTAATAGAAAGACCAGGGCTGGTTCACCGACTAGACAGAGACACAAGCGGAGTAATGGTCTTGGCTAAAAATCAGCCAACATACATGGGATTAAAAAGATTTTTCTCCACAAGAAAAGTTGTAAAAGAATATCACGCTTTTGTATATGGAACCCTAAAACACAAAAGAGGAACGATTACGGCTAAAATAGGAAGGTCTGCTACACACACAAATATTTTCACTACAAAATCCCCAAAAGGAAAACTGAGAGACGCAGAAACAGAATATTCCATAATGTGGTCTGACAAAAATGCTTCATTGGTAAGATTTTTTCCATTGACAGGGAGAACTCACCAAGTAAGAGTGCATGCAAAACACATAGGACATCAGATAATTAAAGATCCATTATATGCAAAGAAAAAATCAGAAACAGATGATACAAATTTTGGATTCGACAGACTTGCTCTTCATGCAAGAAGAATCACCATACCATATGCAAAAAAAGAAATGACTTTCTATTCACCATATCCAAAAGATTTTAAGAAGGCTTTTAAACAAATAGGAATAGAGCAAGAAAACCTCATAGGTTGCGTTATGCAAAATTTTTAAGTATTATAAAATATGACACAACAAGTAGTTTCACCAATAGACACACAAAGCAGAATAGAAATCAAGATACAAGCAGGAGATAGTGTAAAGGTATGGCAAAAAATAAAAGAAAAAAACAAAATAAGATTACAGTCGTTTGAAGGCATAGTAATTTCAAAAAAACACGGAAATGAAGCCGGCTCAACTTTTACTGTCAGGAGAGTTGGTACAGATGGCATCGGTATTGAAAAAACTTTTCCACTTTTTTCTCCAATGATCGACAAGATAGAAGTAACCAAAAGATCAAAAACAAGAAGAGCAAAACTTTACTATCTAAGGAAAAAGACAGCAAGAAAGATTAGAGAAAAACTAAGAAGGATTTTTGCTATAGGTATTTCGACTGTAAGTGAGGTAGAACAAGAAAAGAAGAAAATCGAACAAGAAAAACAAGAAAAACTAAAACAAGAAAAAGAAGAAAAACTAAAAGAGGAAAAAGCTAAAAAGGAAGAACAAGAAAAGAAAAAAATTGAACAAGAAAAACTAAAACAAGAGAAAGAAGAAGAGCAGGAGCAAAAGCAACCAGAAGAAAACGAAGCAGAAAAAGACAAAGAACAAAACTAATATAAAAACAGCAAGGGAAACATCTGCGGCAAGACAAAATTTTTCTATATATATAAAACGGATAAACTGTTGCAGATAAAAATCTCTTTGAAAGATGGTTTATATAAATAAAACACTAGATGGTATAGTAAATATACATAATTATGCTCGGGTGGCGAAACTGGTAGACGCGTACGCTTGAGGGGTGTATGGGAGCAATCCCGTGGAGGTTCAATTCCTCTCCCGAGCACAAAGATACAATAAAAACAATTTTTTCTAGCATTGACAAGATAGCTGCCATATGGAGAAAGCAATATGTAAAACAAAGAGTTTCACAACTCCTCTGCTTTCTGTTGTAAGCAAATTAAAGGTTGCATTAATTTAAAATTATGCTGCTATTTTTCCACTTCAAAACATTTTTTATCAAAAATAAAAATCGCACATGAGATACTTTTATAAGTATTAAAAAAATAAATAAAATATATCATGGAAATTTTTGTAACAAAAAGAAACGGAGAGAAGGCAAAATTCGACGCAGATGAAATGAACAAATCCTTAGAAGCTGTCTGCTCTGGATTAAACAATCCTACAGAAAAAGTGGTAGAAATAGCGACATCAACACAAATGACTCTTTATGATGGTATAAAAACAGAAGAGCTTGATAGACTCCTAGTAAACTCTGCGCTAGAGAATCTGATAGAAGATCCAAAAGATTATGATAAAGTTGCATCCAGACTAACTATAAAAAATATTTATAAAAAACTTTTAAAAACTTCAAGTGTAAACCACGAAGTACTCAAAAAAGAACACCAAAAACATTTTCAAAACAATATAAAAAAACTCTCTGAAAAAGGAATGCTGGATAAAAGAATGGTTGAACTGTTTGACCTTAAAAAACTTTCAGAAGCAATAAATATAAAAAGAGACGATCTGTTTTCATACACAGGGCTGTCTACTGTTCTAAATAGATACGCCTTAAAAGACCAAGAACAATACCTAGCAGAGACACCACAAGAATTTTTTATGAGAATAGCGATGGGGTTGTCTTACAACGAAAAAGATCCAACAAAACAAGCAATAGAGTTTTACAACAAGCTCTCTAAACTTAAATATATATCCGGTGGCTCAACCTGTGTAAATGCAGGTACTCCTAAGCCGTCGCTAAGTAATTGTTTTTTGATACAAACAGAAGACAGTATGGAACACATAGCAAAATCTGTTTCAGATGTATTGTTAATATCAAAAGCAACTGGTGGAATAGGACTCAGCTTAACCAAACTAAGATCATCTGGGTCAAGACTTAAAAAAAGCAACACAACTTCATCTGGACCAACTTCATTTGCAAAAATATTTGATGTCGCAGTGCACGCTGTTGTAAGAGGAGGTAAAAAAATAGGTGCTATTGCAATCTACATGGAAAATTGGCATTACAACTTTGATGAGTTTGTTGATTGGAGACATAATGCCGGGGATGATTATATGAGACTTAGAACTGCAAACACAGCATCTTTGTTGTCAGACGCTTTTATGAAAAGGCTGCAAAAAGATGAGGATTGGTATATGTTTGATCCAAAAGAAACACCAGACCTTGTAGAGCTTTATGGAAGTAAGTTTGAGGAGAGGTATGAAGAATACACAAAATTAGCACAAGACGGAAAGATCCGTCTATATAAAAGAATGCCAGCCAAAGACCTTATGAAGAAAATACTTGTGTCCTTACAATCCACTGGACACCCTTGGGTAACTTGGAAAGACCCGATGAACACAAGAGCATTAAATAACAATACCGGAACAATCCACATGTCCAATCTCTGTACAGAGATATGTCTTCCTCAAGATGTAGACAACACCGCAGTGTGCAACCTCGCATCTGTAAATATATCTGCGCACATCACAAAAAACCGGTCTGTTGATTGGGAAGAATTAAAAGAGACTGTAAAAACAGCGGTGAGGTCATTAGATAATTTGATTGACATAAACATTCTTCCAACAAAAGAATCTGTAAAATCTGATTTAGAAAACAGGGCGATAGGTCTTGGAGTTATGGGGTATGCAGATGCAGTGGAGAAACTCGGTATAGTCTATGACAGTGAAGATTCTTATGCTTTTTCTGATAGAGTATTTGAATTTATAAGCTACCATGCCATAGATACGAGTGCAGACTTAGCGCAAGAGAGAGGTTCCTATAAAAATTTTAAAGGATCAGGTTGGTCAAAAGGAATGGTACCGATGGATACATTAAAAGAATTAGAAAAACAAAGAGGTATAAAAATAGATATAGAACAAAAACCTTCTGGTAAAGTTGACTGGGATGCACTCAGAGCAAAAGTTAAAAAGGGAATCAGAAATGCAACACTGATGGCAGTGGCACCTAATGCAAACATAGGACTTGTTGCAGGTACAACACCTGGGATGGATGCAAGGTTTACACAAGCTTTTTCAAGAAACAAATACAGCGGAAAACATTTTGAAGTAAACTTAAACCTTGTTGATGTTTTACAAAGTATAGGGATGTGGGACAAAGTCAAATATAAAATAGTTGAAAATCACGGAGACATAAGCGACATAGACGGGATACCAGAACAAATAAAAAATATATTTAAAACATCTTTTACCACTTCACCACACGGACTTATAAATGTAGCGGCAAGAGCACAGAAATATGTAGATCAGGCGATATCAAGAAATATGTATCTAGATGTGAGAGATATAAATCAAATAATAGGGATATATACATCAGCTTGGCAGGCAGGACTAAAGTCTACGTATTACTTACATATGAAGCCACGACACTCTGCAGAACAAAGCACAACAAAAGTAAACAAAGCCTCTACTCTTGGTTTTCAAGGTTTTTCTACTGTCCCATCTAATGGCGCAAAGGTAAAGGCAGAAGAGACAGAGTCAGTCAAAGAAAAAGAGACAATCTCAACAACACCTATAAAAGGAAAACAAAAGGCAATGGTGTGTCCGATAGACCCAGCTGAAAGAAACCAGTGCGATAGCTGTCAATAAACTAAAAAATATATATAATAGATATATATGATTTTAGGAAAGCCGACCGAAGACGACATGAGTTTGAGACCTATACAGTATCAATGGGCGTATGACTTATATCAACAAGCAGTCAGAAACACATGGTTCCCTCATGAGATACCACTAAAAGACGATTTGTCTGACTGGGGCACAATGACAGAAGACGAGAAACACTCTGTGTCTTTTATAATGGGTTTTTTTAATCCAGCAGAACTGATAATAAACAGGTCTATAGCATTCGGTATGTACCCTTATCTAAAAAGACCAGAGATGCATCTGTATCTAGCGAAACAAATGTGGGAGGAAGCTAACCACTGTGTTTCTTTTGAGTATGTACTTGAAACCTTCGGACTTGATAGAGAAAAGATTTATAAAACCCATCAAGAAGTTCCATCTATGAAAGCAAAAGAAGATTTTATAAGTAGATACATGAACAGCATGGTAGAAGATAAATTTGACATAGAAACAATAGAAG
>JABAAZ010000021.1 GCA_014238475.1 Candidatus Paceibacter sp.
CACCCTCACCAGCTTGAACAGTGAATGTCCTACCGGTAATAACTCCATCAGCAGTTACTGGTAGTCCGTACCCTCTTGAGGCACCGACAACATAAACATCTGACACATCATCAATGTCAAATCTTATTTCTCTGTTGTAACCACTAACAATAGTTCCCTCGATAGATATGTCTACATTGTCACCTTCTTCTATAGAGATACCGTTTCCTGGGAATACTACTGTGTATCTGTCTCCGTTTACTGCTGGTTTGTAAGAGTTTCTACTATCTACACGGACAGAAACATCTCTTATGTCTCCATTGTCTCCAGATGAGGCTGAGCCATTTTGTTCAAATGTAATAGATCGAAGATATGCATCCTCGTCTCCAGTTGAGCCAAGTTCAACTGTGTATTCTGCGAACTCAAAGTTGTCGTCTCCTATGTCTACATTTCCAGTAGTGGTTGAACCACCACTTACAGTTACTGCTCCAAGTGTTAGTGCATCACTAAATGTGTGTTGCGCACCAGCTATTGGGAAGTTACCTGTAACGACTTTGTTTGCTAATACCTCTGTCACTTGTAGTTGACCTACACCAGAGACTTGTGCAGTTGATGTAGTGCTATCTGCTACATTACCTACTATTGTAAGAGTAGCTGATGTCCCCCTTTTAACGGTGAACCTACCTCCAACGACAACAGAGTTGTCTGATCGAAGTGTTCTTGCAGATCCAAGTTGTGATTTAGAAGCATCTATAACGGCTACACCGCTAAAGTTGTCTCTTTTTGTTACACCTTGGAGTTGTACACGAATACCCTCAACCAAAACATCATCTGATCCAGCTGTAAGTACTATGTTTGTGTACGGTACTCTTTGTGCATTTTCAACAGCAATACCATTTTTAGGTTGTTGTGTTGCATTTACAGCAAGAGTAGCACCACTAGCTACAAAATTTTGGTTGTAGTTTTGTGATTGTTGTACTGGTATCTCAACTTGCTGTTGTTGCGAAGTTGAAGATACAGTTTGTGCAGAACAAACTTGATTTGCTTTTGATCTGGTAGAAGGGCCAAAGTATCCCGTCCCACTAGTCAAACCATATGGTGCCAATACTTCAGAAGCATATTTATTTTGGAACTTTGCAACAGCACTTTTAGTAGCTGGTCCAAAATAATTTGTTTCTTGATTTTTTGACCCTGCTCCTGATATAGCAACTAATGTGCTTGAATCAGAGTTCAAAAACTCTTGAAGTTTTTTGACATCCGAACCAGAACTACCAACTGTCAAATCTCTTGTGAATGTGTATGAACACCCACTAGAAACATATACAGATGATGCAGCTTGCGCTGAACTGTTCTGATACTGTCCACTGTTTTGAGCAAGAATTTGTTGTAACTGTGAAATAAGCTGAAGGATTTCAGCATTACTAAAGTTACTAAAGTCATTTGATTGTCCATGCACCGCGAATGCACTTGAACCGAATGCCAAAGAAATACTCAAAAAAGCAATAACAAGAATTTTCCGCATGTTATATTTTTTGTTAAAACTCATAATCGATTAAAAATTTTATAATTTGTTGTTATTAAAATATCACCCCTATAAAAAGGGTGTTTTTAATAACAATTTTATTATATACTAAAAAACAAATCTATGTAGGGTGTTCCTACTCTTGTTGTTAATATGTGGACTCTTCTACATCTTGTCGTTTGTGTTTATAAACCTGTCATAACAGAAACATCTAATACATCAACATATTTAGGTTATTATAGATATACAAACAATAAAATGCAGCCAGACAAAAACATACTATATAAAATTTTTCGATTTATCACTGGTTTTATAATTAATTTTTTCCAGTTTATTCACAAGATTGTGGTGTCTTTTCATAACCCATATATAAGAGGCATAACCACAGCAGTTTTTGCGGCACTGCTTATACTCTCTTTTTTAAATATTGCTGGAGTCTTTGGCATCTTTGTAAAGAGTGTTTTTTATAATACTTTTGGTTTTGGATACTTTATACTTATCACATATCTACTCTCCATCACATACCGAGCCACAAAGCACAAACACATTAAAAACCAACTCCGACACAATGCCGGATACATTCTTTTTTTCTTTTCTGTTTGCGTGTTGTCAGCGTGGATCATACCGAGTGGCGAAAACCAAATTGGAGGTGGAGGAGCTTTTGGTAATCATCTGATTGACTTGTTTATAAATTGGTTTGATACATTTACACTTATACTTTTGCCGATTTTGTTTTTTGTGAGCTTGTCAATGATAGGTATAATAAACTTTAAAAAAATAATTTGTTGGGCTTTTAATAAAGAGGTAGATACAGATGATACACAAGCGGTAGACGATCAAGAATGGGAGGATGAGGAAGAAGAAGAAGAGGATGAGGAGGAAGAAGAATTAGAGTATGAAGAAGAGGAGGAAGAGGAATACGAGGAATCTGATGAACAAAGCGATGTAGAGCAGACAAAAGTTAAACTGAAAAAGAAGAAAAATGATGCACAAAAAACAAGAGCATCAGGAACAAGGAAATACAAAAAACTACCGATAAGTATTTTATCTTCTGCTAAAAAAGTAAATGTAAAATATGACACAAAAGAAAACGCAAACATCATCACAAGAGTTATGAAAAATTTTAATATAGATGTTGTTGTCGAAGAAATAACAGTCGGGCCTACTTGCACTAGGTACTCTATCAAACCATCACAAAATGTAAGGTTGCAAAAGATAGTGTCTCTTCAAACAAACCTAGAGCTTGAGCTTGCAAGTCACCCTATCCGGATAGAGGCACCTATCCCAGGAAAGTCACTTGTGGGTATAGAGATACCAAATGCAAAAAGGGCTATTGTCTCACTGAAAGAATTAATAAACAGTAAAGAACTTAAAAAATCAAAAGTACTACTTCCTGTTGCAGTCGGTAAAACCATATCTGGTGAAGTAAGAATAGTAGATATATCCAAAATGCCGCATGCTCTTGTAGCTGGCACCACAGGATCTGGTAAAAGTGTTTTGTTACACAATATTATAATTTCTTTGTTATACAAGTACGGACCAGATAGATTGAAGTTTATAATGATAGACCCAAAAAGAGTAGAACTTACTCTATATAACGGCATCGGACACTTGTATACACCCGTAATAACTAATCCAAAAGATGCGGTAAAAATATTAAAATGGGCTGCATCTGAGATGGAAAAAAGGTACGAAATCTTTGAAAAATATAAGATACGAGACATATCTGTGTACCACAAAAAGATAGAAGCAAAAGAAGGTCCAATGCCCTATATCATCATGGTTTTTGACGAACTGGCTGATCTTATGCAAGCTTATCCAAGAGAAATAGAATCTGGAATAATAAAATTAGCACAAAAAAGCCGTGCCGTGGGTATACATATGATACTAGCTACACAAAGACCGTCTGTAAATGTAATAACTGGTGTCGTGAAAGCAAATATACCAGTTAGGTTTGCATTACAAGTTGCATCGCAGATAGACTCAAGAACCATATTAGACGGTCGTGGTGCTGAAAGCTTGATAGGACAAGGAGATTTGCTATACCTAAGTCCAGAACTAAAAAAGCCAGAAAGAATGCAATCTGCTTTTGTCTCTGATGATGAAGTTAAAAAGATTTCTAGTTTGCTACAGGGTATCAACCCTGAGACTGAATCAATAGACTTGCAAACAAAGGCATCTGATGGAACATCCTTAAGCGTTGGCTCTGATGAAGATGACGACTTACTTCCACAAGCAGAAGAGATAGTTATTCAAAATAAAAAAGCGTCTACTTCGTTTCTACAAAGAAAATTAAAAATAGGTTATTCCCGTGCAGCAAGGTTGATAGACATACTTGAGGAAAGAGGAATTGTCGGCCCGCAAATGGGTACAAAACCAAGGGAGATACTTCAAGATGAAGACGAATAATGAATATTAGTAAAAGGTTTTATCCCTTTATTGTCTTTTTTGTTTGTGGTTCGGTAATAATATATACAGTATCCAGATCTACAAATATTATAATTGGTCCATCTATAGAGATAAAATACCCAATAAACATATATGAGACAGAAACACCAGTAAATGTATCAGGTATAGTCAAAAGAAGCAGTCATTTTTATATAAATGATAGAGAAATATATCTAACACGGCTTGGAGAATTTAGTGAAACTCTTCCCCTTTCAGTTGGTTTTAATATAATAGAGTTTCAGGCAGTTGGTAAGTCTGGTAAAAGAAGTAGGGTTTTGTATAAAAGCATTGTTCTGAAATAGCAGAAAAAGGACAAACAGTTTATACTACAGATAGTGAAAAAAGATAAAAAGAACATAGACAGTGTATTAAAGGATATAAGATCAAAATTTGGAGAAGATTCTGTGATGTGTCTTGGTGATGTTGCAAAAGTCGATGTGGCTGCTGTGTCTACTGGATCTTTGGGTCTTGACCTAGCTATGGGGATAGGTGGACTACCTAGAGGAAGGATAATCGAAATCTTTGGACCAGAAAGTTCTGGTAAAACGACATTGTGTCTGCATACGATAGCAGAAGCACAGAAAAGCGGCGGCCTTTGTGCTTTTATAGATGCAGAACATGCCCTCGACCCTGTGTATGCATCAAAAATAGGCGTAAATACAAAAGAACTTTTAATATCACAACCAAACTCTGGAGAAAAAGGATTAGAAATAGTTGATAGACTTGTACGAAGCAATGAAGTGGATGTAATAGTTGTAGACTCAGTAGCTGCACTAACCCCACAAGCAGAAATAGACGGAGAGATGTCTGATACACACATCGGAAGACAAGCAAGATTAATGAGTCAGGCTATGAGAAAACTCGTAGCAATAGTTGCAAAATCAAAATCCATAGTTATATTTACAAATCAAATACGAATGCAAATC
>JABAAZ010000022.1 GCA_014238475.1 Candidatus Paceibacter sp.
AGACTTGCTTATTATTATTTCAGAAGATTTACCACAAGCTAAGTTATATAATGATTTTACCTCCATTTCATTTTTAGCAAATCCCGAACCCAAACCTCCCAAAGTGTAATTAGTTCTAACTAAGACTGGATACCCAATTTTATTTGACCATTCTACCGCCTCATCTTCACTTGTGACAATTGCCGTTGGTATTACTTTTTCATCAATCTCCTCTAATTTTTTATTAAATTCTACTCTGTCTTCTGTCATTATGATAGTGTCTATGCTTGTTCCCATAACTTCTATGTTGTATTCTGTTAAAACACCTGCTTTATCCAACTCTATGCCACAGTTTAGTGCAGTCTGCCCTCCAAATTGTAGTAAAATTCCATCTGGTTTTTCCTTTTCTATTACATTTCTTACTGTATCAAAAATAACTGGCAAGAAATATGTCTTATCGGCCATATAGTCGGATGTTTGCACTGTAGAAACGTTTGGATTGACTAATACGATTTCAACATTTTCCTCCTTTAGTGCTTTTATACATTGAGATCCAGAGTAGTCAAACTCTCCAGCTTGCCCTATAGAGATACCACCAGAACCTAAAACTAAAACTTTTTGTACCTTTTTGGTCTTTGAAAATTTTATATTCTTGTTTGGAAAATTTTTTGTTTCAATCAGTTCCATAAATGTATCAAAAACAAAATTTGTATCTTTTGGACCGCCATTTCCCTCTGGGTGAAATTGTACAGAGAAGAATGGTTTGTTGGTATGCATAATACCCTCATTACTATTATCATTACCATTTATAAATAAAGGCTTCCATTCTTTTGGTAGTGTATTTTCATCTACTGCATATCCATGGTTTTGTGAAGTTATGTAACATCTAGAATCCCTAAGATCAATTACTGGCTGGTTCATACTTCTATTACCAAATTTCATCTTATATGTTTTAGCACCTGCGGCTAATGCCAATACTTGGTTTCCAAGACATATCCCAAATATTGGTACATCTTTCTCAAGAAATGCTTTCACTCTTTCCACCAACACATTCATCATCAATGGATTTCCTGGTCCGTTTGATAACAGAATCCCGTCAAACTCTTCACTACTAAAGTCATAATCCCAAGGAACTACTAATAGTTTGGTATCATACTTCAAAAGATTACTTAATATACTTTTCTTACAACCGCAATCAATTACAAGTATTTTCTTTGAACCATTCCCAATAGTATACTTTTCTTTTGTCGAAACTTGTTCTACTAGATTTGCTTTATTAGGGTCTGTATACTCAATATTGCTTCCAGAAAACTCTATCTTACCTATCATACTACCTTTGTCTCTAATAAGTTTTGTCAATAACCTAGTGTCAACATCGCAAAACGCAGGGATTTTATTTTCTTTTAACCAAGAGCCTAGGGATTTTACAGCGTCGTAGTGCTCATATGTATCGGAGTAGTTAGAAACTATTAAAGCTTTGATGTGTATTTTATTTGACTCAAAATACTTTAGTAATCCATTTTTATCCTTCTCATTTCCGGGGACACCATACACGCCAACTATAGGAAATGTCATTATAAGTATTTGTCCTGCGTAGCTTGGATCCGTCAGAGACTCTGGGTAACCAACCATTCCAGTGTTAAAAACCAATTCTCCAGAAACTGATTGCTCATATCCAAATGAATTACATTCTATTGATACATCACTATTTTTTAAAATTAATGTAGCTTTTTTGAATTTATCCATTGTGCCTACATATATTATACCTGTTTATATTTTAATTACTTATATAATAACACGAAGTTTTTAAAAATAAAAAAGTCTCAGAACCCCTATTAAACTAAATAATACAAAAAAAATATTTAAAAAAACACTAGAATAAACACCACGAACATAACAGTGCAGTGCGATAATAAATCCACCAAAACCGTTCAAAAGATAAAATGCAAATCCATCTCCGGAAATCAGTTTCACAGAAATGAGTGCTAATGCTAATAAAACCAAAATACTTCCTATGTACCCAAAAATATGTGAATGAAAAGTATTTTTTATTTTCATGTTATTTTATTATAAATTATTTTTTTGTGACATATATAGATATTCTTGCCAAGATCTAACATTATTAACGGAATGTTTATTTTTTGCTAAATTATATAACGAAGATATTAGAAATTTAGAGTTTTTAATATTTGTCAGCAAACATATATTGTTGTCAACAGCACATCTCCTCAAGTAGAAACCATTAGTTTTTGATTTTGTAGATACATTTTTATTGTTTGGTATGTTAACCACAATACCAATTTTTTTCTCTATTATGTACTTAATCGCACTATCTTTTTTATCACTATTTTCTATGTTTAATATTTCAGTATCTATATTTTCTAACTGAAAGAAATTATGTGTCCCTTTTGTTGTGTATATTTTATATCCGATAGATATCAAATTTTTTACCGCGTTTATAAATTCGCCTTTATCTTTTGTTGGTCCTATAGAAATTAAAGCGGTTTTTACTTTTGGAATATTAACACCTGAACTTATAACTGAATTAAGATATGCCTCATATTTGTTGTAACCTATGCAAGCAACTTCTCCGGTTGAAGACATTTCAACTTTTAAGAGTGGATCCACCCCTTCTAGCCTAGAGAAAGAAAACATAGGGCATTTAATATTAATATATTCTAGATTATCTATATCAATAGGGACAGTTTTCACATCTATACCCATGATTGCCCTTGTAGCTAATTCAATAAAATTTATATTGAAGGTTTTGGAAACAAATGGGAAAGATCGTGACGCTCTTAAATTGCACTCAATTACTCTGATCTTATTGTCCTTTGATAAATATTGAATATTAAATGGTCCTGTAATATCAAGTGATTTACATATCTTTTTAGAAATACTACATATTTGTCTCTTTGTTTCCGTGTATAACTTTTGCGCTGGAAGTATTAATGTAGCATCTCCAGAATGAACACCAGCGTTTTCTACATGCTCAGATATAGCATAATTTATTAAATTACCAGAAGATGCAACTCCATCAAACTCTATTTCTTTTGATTCTTCTATAAATTTAGATATGACTATTGGATACTCTGAATTAATATATATATCTTTTGATAAATATTCATTAATATCCGCTTTAGTATATGCAACTATCATAGATGATCCACTGAGCACATAAGATGGTCTTATTATTAAAGGAAAACCCATTTCTTCAACGAACATGTCAATGTCTTTGCGATCAGATAATTCTTTCCATTCTGGCTGATCAACACCTATTGAATCTAATAATTGAGAAAACTTATTTCTATCTTCTGCATTATCAATATTCTGTGGCTGCGTTCCTAAAATCTTTGCACCGTTTATTGATAGAGGTAATGCTAGTTGGTTTGATATTTGACCCCCAACTGAGACAATGACACCGGAACTATTTTCTTGCTCGTATATTTCTAAAACTCTTTCTAAAGAAAGTTCTTCAAAATATAATCTATCTGATTCATCATAATCAGTAGACACAGTTTCTGGGTTATTGTTAATTATTACTGAGTAGTGTTGCATCTTTTTTAGTGCTCTTAAACAAGAGACAGCACTCCAATCAAATTCGCAAGATGATCCTATTCTATAAGCCCCGCACCCTAGAACAATAACACCATTATTGTTAAAATCTAAATCATTTTCCATTCCACTATATGTACAATATAGATAATTGGTCTTGGTTGGAAATTCGGCAGCAAGAGTATCAATTTGCTTTACATATGGCGCAATATTATTCTCTTTTCTACAATTTCTTACCTTACTTTCCTCTATGCCTAATATTTTAGAAATCTGAATATCAGAAAATCCCATCTTTTTTATGTGTAATAGAAAATTTTTGTCTTGCAGAGCATCTTTTTTATTTGATAACTCTTTTTCTAATTTTACAAGATTATTTATTTTGTTTAAGTACCATTTATTAATAGGTACACTTAAAAAAACTTCATCAACAGTCATCCCTCTATAAAAACATTCAAATAAAATAAAAACTCTTTTGTCACTTGGATTTTCTAGTTCAAATATTAACTCTTTTTTATTCATATCTTTGATATGTTGTGAAGTGTTTTTGAGTGTATCGAAAGTTTCATAAGTCATACGCACGCTTTTTAAAAAAGTTTCTTCAAAATTCCTTCCTATTGACATTGTTTCTCCTATTGATTTCATTGCGGTCCCCAATCTGTTTGATAAATCTGTGAATTTTTGGTTATCCCATCTAGGAAACTTGATAACACAGTAGTCTAAACTTGGCTCAAAACAAGCGATTGTTGATTTGGTTATGCTATTTTGTAGTTTAATCAAAGCACTACCCAAACAAATTTTAGCGGCAATATATGCCAATGGGTACCCAGTCACTTTAGATGCTAATGCACTTGACCTGGACAAACGAGCATTTACCTCAATGACATAATACTGATTGCTGTCCAGGTCTAACACAAACTGTACATTACATTCTCCAACAATGTCGAGGTGACGAGCTATATTGATGGAAGATTCTCTTAATTTATAATATTCATTATTGTTTAGTGTTAAAGAAGGGGCTATAACTATTGAATCACCTGTGTGCACACCGGCTGGGTCAATATTTTCCATATTACAGACGACTATACAATTGTCTTCTACATCACGGAGAACTTCGTATTCAATCTCCTTCCACCCTAGTAAAGACTTGCTTATTATTATTTCAGAAGATTTACCACAAGCTAAGTTATATAATGAT
>JABAAZ010000023.1 GCA_014238475.1 Candidatus Paceibacter sp.
TATTTTTTTTGAAATTTTTTTAATGCTTGTGAAGTCTTTCCACCAAATACATTTGTTTCTCTTCCTGGTGAACCTGGTCCAGACGATGCTATAGTAAAGCCTCTTGAATTTAAAAACTTTTGTAACCTGAGTACATCTGTGCCAGAAGATCCTATTGTTATTCTGCTTGTTTTAGATATGATTATATCTGAGCAAATACTTTTATCTGTTTTTACAAAACCTCCATAACCAGACCATGTAGCGGGTATAAACTGTGCTGGTCCCATAGCACCTCCCCATCCACCGATTTGTCTAGCAGAGACTTTGATATCATCTCTGCCTATCCCGAGACTGTCTGTAATAGCAAAAAACGCTGGAGTATCTCTTGATGACTTCATTGATACTTTATAAGATGCTGTCCCAACATTTTTACCTATATTGGTTTCTTGTTTAAAAAGACCTAAAAGAAATGCAGCATCTACTCCAGTCAACTCTTCTGCATACACAGCATATTCGACTGCTTTTGCAAAAGTAATCTCACCACTGATACCTAATAGTTCAAAAATACTGTTTTTTATTTTTCGTATTTGCTTTTCCTTGCTTTCTATTGATGATGTAATCTTATCTTCTTGATTTAACTGTTGTGTTAATATATTTTTTTTTATTTTTTTGGCACTATCTATCTCTGTCTTTTCTATTTTCTTTTGTATTCTTATGGTTTCTTGTTGTGACTTTTTATCATCTAAGTCAGCAATGGCAAAATTAATTCTTTTTTTGGTTAACTCAATCTCATTTACAAGAGTTTTGATTTCATTTTGTATTTGATAATGTTGAAATGTTTTTGAAAAAAATTCGGCTATTGTGTTATCGTTTATTAATAAATCTACTATGTCGTAGTTTTCACTTTCGTTACTCTTTCTCATCAAAATCTCAAAGGCAGATATATAAGTTTGCAGTTTTTCTTGTAATTCTCTAATTCTATCTGACTCTGTGTTTATGTTTTTATTAAGTCCATATATTAATATGTCTTTTTTTCTTATTTCCTGTTGTTTTTTTGAAAGATTGTGGTTTATAAGTTGTATTTGTGCTTCTGTGGTTGTCCTTTCTACTTGTGTTTTTTGCAGGTTTTTTTTCTCTTCTTCTATCTCCTCTTGGCAAAGTTTTATGTGTAATTCGAGCTCACTTTTTGTGCCACTTGGATCTGTTGTGCAGTCTATAGAATATGTTTTTGACACAAAAAATATAAATAAAAACACAGTCATCAGTGGTAAAAAATAAAAAAAGTTCTTTGTGGTCTTCATATAATTATATATATTCTACTATACCTGTGGGCATTTGGAGTCTTTTGTTGAATTTATTTGTCTTTTTCTTCAGACTCTTCGTCTTCTTTTGGTTTCTTTCCTTTTTCCTCAACCGCAATAGCATCAAAATCAATTTCACCAGCTGGTTCTTCTTCTATCTCCTCTGCCTGAGCCACTATAGAAACAACCACATCCTCCTCACTGTCTAATATCACTATATCTTTTGAAACAACAAGATCAGCAATTGTAATACGATCACCTATCTCTGCTAATACAGACATATCAACTGCAATGTGTTGAGGTATGTTTTGTGGGAGTGATTTTATATTAATTTCTCTTTTTACGAAATCGATAACACCATCTTTTTCTTTCACAGCTGGAGCCTCTCCTAATAGTTCCACTGGTACTCCGTGCTCAACTTCATGTCGTTCGTCTACAAATAGAAAATCTATGTGTACTGGGTCACGAGAAAGAATGTCTCTTGATATTTCTTGTATTAATAATTTTTTACCGTTGATCTCACCACAAGCATCTACCACAGGGTCCTCAGATTTCAAAACTTTTTTAAATTCTTTTGCGTCAATTTGAAGTGAGATGTTTTTTTGACCTCCTCCATAACAAACAACTGGGATTTTGTTATCTTTCTTTAATTTTTTTGCATTTTTTTTGAATAGTATTCTTTTTTCAAATTTTAATTCCATAGTGAATATATTAACATATAGCCTGTGTCTTTACACTACTTGATTTTTTGGAGGTTTACCAGACAGAACTTCAAGAATATTTTCGGCACATAAAATAGACATGTTTCCACGGGCTTCCCTACTTGCAGATGCAATATGTGGCGTAAGAAGAACTCTGTCGAATTTTTTTAATTTTTTGTTAATTTCTGGTTCATCCTCAAAAACATCAAGTCCAACACCGCTTAACCTTCCTTCATCTAGTAACTGAACCAAATCACTTTCTTTTATAACAGGTCCTCTCGATGTATTTATCAAAATAGCTCCGTGTTTGGTTTTTGATAGTCTGTTTAAATTGAAAAAATGATGTGTGGCAGGAGACAAAGGCATGTGTATAGATATCACATCAGATTCGCTGATCAAATCATTTGGTGATTCGTATTGCACCGCACCCATACTGTCTAATTTTTCATTTTTAAATTTATCATAGTAGATACATTTCATATCAAAAGCATTTATCAGTATTTCTGCGACTCTTGTTCCTATTCTTCCGGCACCCAGTATACCTATCGTCTTGGCACACAGCTCTACTCCCAAAAACAGCTTTGGATCCCATCCTTTGTACTTACCTTTTACAGTGAAGATGTCAGCTTCCTTTAACCTAGAGGCGAGTGACATTATCATAGCTACTGCGTGCTCAGCCACACTTTCAGTTAAAACATTGGGTGTGTTTGAAATAAATATCTTTTTTTCTTTTGCTTTTTCTATATCTATATTGTCATATCCGACAGCATAGTTTGCAAAAATCTTAACACTCCCAGATGCAGATAAAACCTCTTTGTCAATCTTGTTTGTTAGTAATGTTATGACAGCATCATAATTGGTTTTTTGTAACTCCTTTATTAACTCAGATTTGGTTAAATCCCCATTTTTTTCACTAACCACAACCTCGTGACCAGCATCCTCCAGTATTTTTATTCCGTTATTTAAAATTGATCGTGCTACAAAAATCTTTGCCATTAGATATATTATAATATATTTAATGAATAATTTTAAACTACTTGCTATAGGAGACATCACTGTTGATGATTTCATAGAATTAGAAAATATAGAAATATTAAATGGTAAATTAGAAATACCTTGGGGTAGAAAAATACCGTTTGTCAAATCCACAAAAATCTTTGGTGTCGGAAATGTTGGGAATGCTGCTGTAAGTGCATCAAGGCTTGGAATAAAATCTGGAATCATCACAAGAGTTGGTGACGATGATGCTGGTAACAGTTGCCTTGAAGTTCTTAAAAAAGATGGTGTTGATGTTTCAAATGCAGAAAAACAAACTGGCAAAAGCACAAACTATCATTATGTTCTTTCTCACAAGGGTGAAAGAACTATACTTATTCGGCATGAAAGTTTTACATATGAAAATCTTTCTGTGCCAGATGGAGTAGAAATGCTTTATGTTTCTTCTATCGGAGAAAGTGGAGAGAGTATACATTATGATATTGTAAAAGAAATAGAAAAACATCAAAATCTTATTGTGGTGTTTCAACCTGGTACATTCCAAATTAAATTTGGTAAAGATAAATTAAAAGATATATACAAAAGAACTGATATTTTTATATGTAATGTAGAAGAATCACAATTAATCCTGAACACAAAAGAAAGAGATTTAAAAAAATTACTTTTAGGCATATCGGACCTTGGACCAAAAACAACATTGATTACAGACGGACCAAACGGTGCATACATGCATGAAGGTGGAAAATTTTATTTTATGCCTATTTATCCAGACAGAGAACCACCTAAAGAAAGGACTGGATGTGGAGATGCTTTTTCTACAACATTTGCATCTTATGTATTAAAAGGTATGAACAGTGTCGAATCCTTAAAAAGAGCTCCAATAAATTCTTGGTCTGTTGTGCAGTATGTAGGTGCTCAAGAAGGATTATTGTCTGAAAGTAGAATAGACGAGTTACTATCGGAAGCTCCAAGTGACTACAATGTAAAAGAGATTTAAACCCTTTTTCTATTTTTGTTTTTTTTGCATCTCAAACAAAGACAATGCCACAAAAGATATAGTGCTGATAAAAATACAATTGTATAAAACATATCTGCGAAAAAAATCACTCCTATTAAGTCGATAAACAAATAATCTATAAAATCTAGTGATTTTTCTGCATTTAATGCATACCCTATACCGACTAGACCCTGGTTTAGTGCCCCAACTAAACACAAAATAAATGCTACTTTTGTTAAATTTTCTTCGAACTCAACCATTATTTTATATATTTTTCTACTGAAGCAAGTATCCCCTCATAATCGATGCCGTGGTGTTTGAATAATTCTGTCGGTGTACCTGACTCCCCAAAAGAATCATCAACACCGAGCCTTAAGATTTGTTTTGGACAAGATTCAGATAAAACTTCAGCTATCGCTGACCCAAGTCCGCCGCTTCTTTGATGCTCTTCTACTGTAACGATTTTTTGTGAGTTTTTTGCGTGCTCTATAATAGTTTTTGTATCTAGCGGTTTTATTGTTGGTACATTTACCACAGTAACTTTTTTATTTTTTTCTGTGAGTGTCTT
>JABAAZ010000024.1 GCA_014238475.1 Candidatus Paceibacter sp.
TCCAATTAAAGCCGTGTCTGATGCAATAGATACAAAAATGCTTGACTTGTCTATGAAAGGTGATCATCGTGTTTTGTTTTCAATAGCTTGTAATAACAAAAATGCTATAACAATGCAAAGTGTAAAAACAATAGCAGACAAAATAACAGAAACAGTAGACCCTGATGCTAGAATTATTTTTGGTACTTTTATAGACACATCACTCAAGGCAACTGAGGTAAAAGTGACTGTTGTTGCTGGGTCTTTTGGACATATAGATAAAAATGTAGAAGATTTGCCTAAAATTAATAGATACGATTCAAGTCAAGAAAACACAGACAATGATGACAATGTGATATCTATAAGCGATCAAATGAATGACGATGATGAGGTTTTTCAAAATTAATATTTTTAAATGTACGATTTAATTATCATTGGCGGGGGCCCAGCTGGAATTTCCGCTTGTGTGTATGCTGCTAGAAAAAAACTTAATACACTAATTATTGCATCGGAGATTGGCGGACAAAGTGTTGTTTCTGCGGGCATAGAAAATTGGATTGGCACACCAACAATATCTGGATTTAATCTTGCAAAAAACTTTGAAAAACATATTAGATTATACGAAAACAAATGTCTTGATATAAAAAAAGAGACAGTTACAGAAATAAAAGACGAAAATAATTTTATAACAGTAAAAACAAATAATGGTTTATATAAAACCAAGACACTTATGTATTGCGCTGGATCTTCAAGGAGAAAAATACAAGCACAAGGTGCAGAAGAGTTTGAACACAAAGGCATCACTTACTGTGCAACATGTGATGGACCTGTTTTTGCTGATATGGATATTGCAGTTGTCGGAGGAGGTAATGCTGGTTTTGAAACAGCTTTACAGTTAGCAGAATACACAAAGAGTGTAACTTTATTAAACAGAAGTGCTTCTTATAACGCAGATCAAATTACTGTAAAAAAAGCTCTTGAAAATAAAAAAATTGCTGGAATACTTAATGCAGAAATTACTGAGTTTTTTGGAGACGGACTATTAGAAGGATTGAAATACAATGACAATACAAAAAAAGAACATATATTAAAAATAAATGGTGCTTTTATAGAGATAGGGTTAATACCGGAAACCAACCTAATTAAAAATTTAGTAGAAACAAACCAAATGGGAAAAATTATTACGGATCCAAAAACACAAAAAACATCAAACAGCCGTATATGGTCAGCTGGTGACTGTACAGACGGTTTATATCATCAAAACAACATAGCATCCGGAGATGCTGTAAAAGCTTTGGAAAATCTTTTTATTTCAATAAAAAAAGAGGAGGTATAAATTTATTTGGCAAGAGTTGGCGTCTCCCCAGATGCAAAGGCATATGCTATATCATCTGCCCTTTCATTTGAATGCACTCCGACATGTGCTTCCACATATTTAAACACGACACTGTTTTCCAAGCTGATTATCTGTCTTTTTTTTCGAAGTATCTCTTTATACAAATCTGTATTTTTTATAGGTTTTCTGTTTGATCCCTTCCAATCTTTTTTTTCCCAATTATACATCCATTCATTTATTGCTTGTACGCACTGCCCTTTTGAGTCTGAAAAAATTACCACTTCTTCATTTTTTATTTTATTTTCTATACAAAAAGAAAATGCGTTTGAAACTGCGGTTAATTCCATTTGATTATTTGTAGCACACAGAGAAGCACCTCCGAGCTCTATGGTTTTGTCATTAAAAAAAATAACACACCCCCATCCAGCTGGACCAGGGTTTCCGCGAGAAGATCCGTCTGTGTATATTTCAATCATAATAATATATTATATATGATATTCTCCTACTTTTGTTCTATTGATAGAATAAGTACACATAGGTATTTTTATTTTGTTTGATATTTCATTTACCACTGACCTAACATATACACCGCTAGCGCAAAACATTTTGGCTTTTATTACTAAAAAAGTCTCGCTCTCTGACTTCTCTATAAAATCATTCCATGTATTTTTGATTTCTGTATTTCTAAAATCGCCTTCAACTGTGTTTAGTATTTTTTCAACTCTTTCTGTGATCTCTTTTTTACTAACTGTTGACTCTCCAAGATATTCATTTTTGTATATATTCATTTGTCTTGTTGGTATATCTTTTTTCAATAAGTTTTTTAAAGAAAAAAGTTTTTTACCTTTTAGGGTTTTTCCTGAATATTTGGGATAAGGAAACACAAAATCCCCAACAAACTCGTTAATAGTATTTTTTATATTGTTTTTGTCTGGTTTTTTACAAAAGTCTGTTTTTGTAATTTTTCCTAATAAGTCATAAGTATCAGTAGATATTCCACATAATATCTCATACTCATACTCTTTTGTTAATGATAAATATTTTTGTTTATCTAAAATCTCAGATTTTTTATCCAAAAAAATCATCAGTCCAACAGCAGCTGGATCAAGTCGTCCAGCATATGTAACTTTGTCGTTTTCTGTGTAGACACCAGTTTCTCTTAATCTTTTTAAACACTGTAGTGGTGTCTCACCCAACAATTTGTTAGCTAGTTGCATTTCTGATGATTTTTTGGATAAACCGTTTCTGGTTAAAAACAAATAAATTAATAAAATTTAATTTATTAATTATTGTGTCTTTAGTATTTACTTTCTTTTGCTCCTCGTTTTTTGTAAGCTTTTTTTCTTGGTGATACTCGATCTCCACTCTTTATTCCTTCTGCTTTTTTTTGAAAGTCTTCTTCTGAATACCTACCTTCGAGTTGTGTTCCAGCTACAGCAGCTGTAAATGCAGCATAATCATTATTTTCAAATGCTTCTTTGATAGCAGCTTGTACTTCTCTTGAGATAGCAGAAGAACCTTTCTTTTGTTTCTTCCCTTTTTTGTTTTTTGGTTTTATTTGAATCTCTTTTAATATAGCTCGAGCAGCTTCTTTGTCTCCAGCTTTTGCAAGATTTTTTGCTTCTACAAATTTAGCAAAAGTAGCTTCATCAGTTATTTTTGTCGCATAGTGTGTTCCCTCAGCACTGCTTTGGAATGCTGCGTAATCATTATTTTCTACAGCAGCTCTTATTCCATCTTTTTTTGATCTCTTCTCTACTAATTTTGCAAATCGTTCCTCATCAACTTTGCCTTCATATTTTGTTCCCACTACTGCATTTGTAAATGCTTCGTAGTCATTGTTTATAATCGCAGCTGATACCGCATCTTTTTTTGCAGTTTTTTCTACAATTTTAGCAAACTTTTCTTCATCAACTCTTCCTTCAAGTCTTGTTCCAGCTATAGCTGTTGTAAAAGCAGCATAATCATTTGCCGCAATGGCATCTTTTGCATCTTGTGCAAATGGTGCGCCACCTTTGGCATATACAGCAGACACAGAAAATGATACAAACAACACTGTAGCAACAATAATTGTATATATCATGGTTTTTTCACTTATTTTTATCATATTTAACATTATTTTTATAATACAATGATTATAGCACAATATAAATTTATGCTAATATAATCATATAATTATAAACTAATAAACAATTATGGAAGAAAATTCAAATAATACAAACCAAATGAGCAGCAAAAAAAGTTGTAGCAAATGCTGCATATTAATAGTGGTAGCAGTTATTGCTATAGTAATTGCAGTTATCTTTTTTGTACGCAACTACAATGACAACGATTACTATGGACACTACTCTAAAGAAGAAAAACTTGAGAACACTATAGACGAAATAGTATATCCTGAAGCTGTGGAAGATGAAGATGAGCTCGAAGCCTTTTTGGACGAAGATCTTGATGAATTAATTGAGGGATTGGAAGACGAAGATTTCGATTTCTAGTTTACTTACCAGAACGATTTAGAATTTTCTTTCTTTTCTTGTCTTCAATCTTTTCTATTGCGTATCGCAATGTTGTCCTTGGTATCTGCATATAATTTTTATTAATAAAGTCTAATAGAGTTTTATTATCTTTTTTATAAACCTCTCGCAACATCCATCCGACAGCTTTGTGCATCAAGTCTTCTTTATCTTTTAAAAGTTTTTTTGATATTTGGAGAATCATTTTGAAATCTCCATCTTTGATTTGAGGGAAACAAGCAAGTACTGCAATTCTTCGGTTCCACATCACATTAGAGTTAGTAAGTTTTTCTATCTTTTTTTGTTCGGGTTTGTTTCTTTTGATATACTCTCCAACAATATTTGGTGTCGTAACGTCTACTAGATCCCAGTTGTTTATATATTTTTTATATTTTAGGTACATACTGTAAATCGACTTTTTGTTTTTTTCATCCGATTTTTGATACCTGTATACCAATATAATC
>JABAAZ010000025.1 GCA_014238475.1 Candidatus Paceibacter sp.
TGTTACCTATACCACCACTCGATGGATATAGAATGTTTGTCTCTGCTGTGCCATATAACATAAAACTCAAATTTGAAAAAAAAGTTGAAGAGGTAAACAACCGGATTGGTTATTTTGGTATGTTTATTGGTATATTTATATTGCTATATTTTTTAATCACACCACTTGCAGGAGGTGTTTTTTGGATCACTGAAGCCTTGTCTGGGATTTCTCTGTATTAGGAGTAGGGTCTGTTTTAGAATATTCGATATATTTTTCACTTGCCTAAACATTTGTTTATGTGTTATTTTAAGACTATGCCAACAGTAAACCAGTTAGTCAAAAAAGGAAGAACAAAAAGAACAAGAAAATCAAAAACCCAAGCTTTAAGAAGGGGGTATAATTCTTTGACTAACAAGGTTACTAAATATATGTCACCATTCAAAAGAGGTGTTTGTACAAAAGTAACAACAACTAATCCTAAAAAACCAAACTCTGCTGTAAGAAAGATCGCCAGGGTTACATTAACAAATGGACTTGAGGTAACAGCTTACATACCCGGCATCGGACATACGCTGCAAGAACACTCTGTCGTTCTTTTAAGGGGAGGTAAGACAAAAGATATAGGGGTTAGGTATTCTGTTGTTCGTGGTAAGTTAGATGCAACTGCTGTTGAAGGGAGAAAAAAAGGTAGAAGTAGGTATGGTACAAAAAGAGACAAAAAATCAAAATAAAAACAAATGAGAAAACCAGTTAAAAATAAAATTAAAATATTACCAGATTCAAAGTACAACTCTGTTAGAGTTGCAAAATTTATAAATTGTGTAACAAAAAGAGGAAAGAAAAACACAGCAAGAAAAATCGTATACGAATCATTTGGTTTAGTAAAAGAAAAAACTAAAAAAGAACCACTTGTTGTCTTTGAGTCTGCAATACAAAATGTAGGACCAATGATGGAGATATGTTCAAGAAGGGTCGGTGGTGCAAACTATCAAATACCAAGAGAAGTTTCAGGGCACAGGAGACAAATTTTGGCTTTCAGATGGATATTAAATTCTGCAAAAACGAAAAAAGGAAAATCTATGGCAGAGGTGCTTTCACAAGAATTAATTAGTGCAGCAGCAGGTGAAGGTGCGGCCGTAACTAAAAAAGAAAATATGCACAAAATGGCAGAATCCAACAAAGCATTTGCTCATCTAGCTTGGTAATATGGTTGATAGAGATTGTCCATTAGAGAGAGTTAGAAACATAGGTGTATGTGCGCACATAGATGCAGGTAAAACCACAACCACAGAGCGAATTCTTTTTTATACAGGCGTATCACACAAGATAGGAGAAGTGCACGAGGGTGAGGCAACAATGGACTGGATGGCTCAAGAACAAGAAAAAGGTATAACAATAACTAGCGCTGCAACCACTTGTTTTTGGACTCCGACAGACAAAGATAAAAATGATGAGAAAAATAAATACAGATTTAATATTATAGATACACCAGGGCACGTTGATTTTACAGCAGAGGTTGAGAGATCGTTGAAAGTTTTGGATGGAGGTGTGGTAGTTTTTGATGGTGTCGCTGGAGTGGAGCCACAATCAGAAACTGTGTGGAGACAAGCGGATAAGTACAATGTACCAAGAATAATTTTTATAAACAAATTAGATAGGACTGGGGCTAGTTTTGAAAAATCTTTTCAAAGCATAATAGATAAATTAAATAAAAATGTAGTAAAGATGCAGTTGCCAATGGGAGAAGAAGAAAACCACGAAGGGGTTGTTGATTTGCTTTCAAGAAAGGGTTACAAGTTTAACGGAGACATGGGTAGAGATATAGAAGTATGCGATGTACCAGAAAACATGAAAGAAATAGTAGAAAAAGAAAGAGAAAAACTAGTAGAGAGAATAGTTGAAATCGATGATGAGCTTGCAGAAAAATATTTAAATGGAGAAGAAATAAGCGTTGAAAAATTAAAAGAAACACTTAGAAAAGAAGTTGTCACATCAAAAATCTTTCCTGTCTTTACTGGTTCTGCTTTAAAAAACAAAGGTGTGCAGATACTTCTTGATGCAGTCATAGACTATTTACCATCACCAAAAGATATACCACCTATCAAAGGGACTGATCCAGATGATGAAACAATAGAACTTGAAAGAAAGCCATCAGATGATGAGCCGTTGTCTGCTATGGTTTTCAAATTACAAACAGATCCTTTCGTAGGTCAACTGTCTTACTGCAGAGTGTATTCTGGAGTGTTGGACGCAGGTTCGTATGTACTAAACGCACGAACTGGTTCAAAAGAAAGAATTGGTCGTGTGGTTTTACCCCACGCAAATGAAAGAAAAGAGGTTAAAAAAGTCTTTTCTGGAGAGATTTGTGCAATCATCGGATTAAAGGACTCAAAAACCTCAGACACTCTTTGTGATGAAAAAGCACCTATTGAGTTGGTTAAGATAGTTTTTCCAAACCCTGTCATAGAATTAAGAATAGAACCAAAAACAAAAGCCGATCAAGAGAAACTCGGTATTTCATTACACAAACTTTCCGATGAGGATCCGACATTTAAAGTCACAACAGACAAAGAAACAGGTGAAACAAAAATAGCTGGTATGGGCGAACTACATCTTGAAATAATAGTGGACAGACTAAAAAGAGAGTTTGGTGTACAAACAAATGTCGGCACACCACAAGTGGCATACAGGGAGACAATAAGAGGTAAAGCAGATGCAGAAATTAAATATATTAAACAAACAGGTGGTCGTGGACAATATGGACATGTAAAAATAAAAGTTGCACCAATAAACAAACTTACAGAAGAGGAAATAAAATCACTTCCTAAAAATACCAAACGAACAGGGTCGTTTGAATTTATAAATAATATTAAAGGTGGAGTAATACCTCAAGAGTATATACCAGCATGTGAAAAAGGAATGATAGAAGCTATGGCAAGAGGTGTTTATGCATCTTACCCTATGGTTGATGTTTCTGTGGACTTGTATGACGGTTCTTATCATGATGTTGACTCATCAGAGATAGCTTTTAAGATTGCATCATCACAAGCTTTTCAAGACGCAACTAAAAAAGCCGGAATAATATTACTTGAACCTGTAATGAAACTTGAGGTGACAGTTCCAGAAGAATTTATGGGTGATGTGTCTGGAGACATATCTTCTCGTAGAGGACATATTGAAAAAATGGAAGATGTAGAGCAGGCGAAAATATTAAAAGCGCTTGTACCACTCTCAGAAATTTTTGGATACACGACAGCACTACGATCTATGACTTCAGGTAGGGGTTCAAATACTATGGAATTTTCACACTACTCTGAGGTACCAACAAACATAGCAGAAGAGGTAGTAAAAAACCGCACAGGCAAATAAAAAAGCAGCCTCCTCTCTAGAATACTAGAATAGAGTCGGCCACTTGAAATTAAAAAAGAAATGCAAAACTTAGTTGAGTTTGAATACTTAAACTCCAACTGTGGAGTTTGAGTGAAAAAGATTCAATTTTATTTCGTCACATCCTTTTTTATTTTTCAGAAGCACTAACATGTGCCAGCAGAATAATACAAGCATCTCTTGATGAAATGTTTTAACTCCCTTGTATTTTTCCTTTTCATCTAACAAAACATTGCCATCTTTAACTTTGCAGTTAAAAATTTTTTTGGCATTAACATCTTGTAATGTTAGTTGATAAGATGGTTTGCCGTCATGTCCTTTGACATACTCGACTTTTTCAAATTTAGCTTTTCCACAATCGCTAAACTTTCCGTGCATTCTACTAGTCAACTGTTGAACAATTGACGTACCAACTGTCTTAGTACGATTTGCCTGTTGCAAATCTAGTCGTCGTAAATCTATAGCATTTTCCATGGTAGTTTTTTTATCTAAGTTATTTTAAAGAACAAGTATACTAATCAAAGTAAACTATGTCTGTCCTTTAACTAGACTTATATAATACACTATATAAAATGTTTTGTCAAGTTTGTTACACTTAAGCAATACTTGACCTACAAGTGTGTTTTTGTTATTATTTTTCTATGTTATGTGTGTTGCACAAAACAGATTACAGTAACTGTACATAGGCTCTTTGGTGAAAACCAAACCCTTATTTATAAATTTTAATAATAATTATATATGGTAGATTTTGACAGAAACAAACCACACATGAATGTGGGAACAATAGGACACGTTGATAATGGTAAGTCCACACTTACAGCAGCAATATTGAGTGTCTTAAGTAAAAAAGGTGATGGGTATG
>JABAAZ010000026.1 GCA_014238475.1 Candidatus Paceibacter sp.
TCCTATATACAAAAACAATTCATCTGATGTGAAAAACCTTTGTGCTTCTGGTATAGATTCATCCCATGTGTAGTTATCTGCTTTTGGATTTGCAAATGAAGTATAGAAATCAAAAACCTCTTCAGTGTTATTTTTATTTTCATTGTTAGTTATAGCAACTTGTACTCTATCTTGTTTATTTAATTTTGCTATTGGATTTTTAGTTTGTAGTAAAAGCAGAGAGATAATACTTTTGATATTAGGGTTATTTTGTATGCCTCCCAAGTTTATCAAACCTGTCTTTACTTTCAGACCATCAAACTCAATAACATCTGATCGTGCTACCACATCCTCCCAAGTTTTAGGTAGTATTCTTATTTTATTTTTTTCTTGTATGTCTATGTTGTAATAAAGAACCAACGGATCCACAAGCATAGGCAGCGCAAGTGCACCATCTTTTGTTAGAAAAATATTAGATGCAGGAACAAACAAATCTTCATACGAAGATAGAGGGAGTGCATTATATTGTATATAAGTTAATTTGTCTTTCTGAGACAATATTTCTTCGTGAGGGATAATAACTAAATCAGGACCACGCCCTGCAGCGAGCTCATTAATAAACTCATTTGTAAAAGTCTCTGGATCTTTTTGTATATATTTAATTCCACTATATTTTTCAAAATCTTCTCTTGACAATATTCTTATAATTGGCTCCACCGTGTCTTTTGATAAAGTTCCCCAAATTCGAAAACCCACAACTTTTTCTATTGATGAATCTTCACTGTTTTTCTTTGTGCTTCCATATATAGCAAAAGAAATAAATCCAATTACAAAGAATCCTCCAAACAGGACAAATAAAATGATTTGAAATGTGCTTGTTTTTGAAGTCATTATATATGCATGATAACAGTTGTTGCCACATAATCCCCTTTTCTTAATTTCATTATCCTAACACCGATTGTCATCCTCCCTCTTAATGGGACATCGCTTCCGGCAAGTTTTATAGCTTGTCCTTGTTTTGACATAGCAACAACAGCGAAATTATCATCGGATTGTATGTGTACCCCGACAACATTTCCAGTCTTTTCATTCACTGACATAGCTTGTACACCAGAACCTCCTCTTTTTTGAATTTTGTATTCATCTGTGTTTGTGGCTTTACCGTACCCGTTTGCAGATATGGTTATAATTTTTAAATCTTTTTTGGTTTTTGGTGTGACGAGTACGGACACAACTTTATCATTATCTGACAAAGCTATACCTTTTACACCACGAGCAGATCTACCGAGGTCTCTCAAATCATTTGAATCAAACCTGATACTCTTTCCCATCTTGGTAACAAGTAAAATATAATCATCGTTTGTAACCTCAACTGCATCTATCAGCAAATCATCTTGGTCGAGTGCCATTGCCAAAATTCCGTTTTTTCTTATATTTTCAAACTGATTCAAATTCACTTTTTTTACAATCCCAGATGCTGTTACAAAAAGCAGTGATTTTTGTTTTTGATCATCTTTGATTGGAAGAACAGATGTTATATTTTCCCTATTTGATAGCGCGAGAAAGTTTGCAATTGATTTACCCCTCGTAGACATTTTTCCTTCTGGTATATCAAACATCTGTAATTGGTACACCTTCCCGTATGTACTGAAAAACAACAACCTGCTATGTGTATTTGTGTGTATGACAGTTTGTATTACATCTTCTGTTTTTGTTTTTAGATCTTTTACTCCGACTCCTCCTCTTTTTTGTAATCTATAGTTCTCTGGTTTTGTTCTTTTTACATACCCACCTATTGTAAGAACAAGGACACTGTCTTCATCTGGTTCCAGATCTTCGCTTGAAAAAGAAAGTAGTGATGTTGGAACAATTTTTGTTCTTCTTTTGTCTGCATAATTGTCTATTACATAAGTGATTTCCTTTTTTACTTCTCCATCGATACCTTCTTTTGATTCTAAAATTTTATTTAATGTCTTTATAATCTCTTTTATGCTTTTTAGTTCATCTTCAATCTTTTTCCTTTCAAGTCCAGAAAGTTTTTGCAATTTCATTTCTAAAATAGCATTACATTGAGCCTCTGTGAATTTGAATTTCTTTATCAGATTTTTTTGTGCATCCTCTGTGTTTTTTGACTTTTTAATAATCGCAATAACCTCATCTATGTGATCAAGAGCGGTAGACAGTCCAAATAGGATGTGCTCTTTTTCCTTTGCTTTTTGCAGGTCAAACTCTGTTCTTCTTGTTATTACCACTCTCCTATGCTCCAGGAATTCAAATAAAATCTCTCTTAGTGACAAGGTTTTTGGTATCCCTTTTACCAAAACAACCATATTGTAATTAAACGACGTTTGCATATTGGTGTATTTGTAGATTGCATGTATTATTTTTTGAGGGTTTGCAGAATTTTTTAGTTCTATAACTATCCGAATGTCATCTGTAGATTCATCTCTCAAACCTTTTATACCTTCTAACTTTTTTTCTTGTACGAGTGTACCTATTTTCATTAAAAGATCAGATTTATTTACTCCATATGGCACAGATGATATTAAAATCACTTCTTTTGATTTAATACTGTCCACTTCCATTTCTCCTCGGCAAACAACTCCACCTCTTCCAGTCGAGTATGCGTGTCCTATTGCTTTTTTATCATAGACAACTGCTCCAGTCGGAAAGTCCGGGCCTTTTACTATTTTTAACAAATCTTGATTTGTCGCATCTTCATTTTCTAACATGTAAAGCAGAGCTTCTGATACCTCTGTTATGTTATGTGGTGGTATATTTGTAGCCATACCAACAGCGATACCAAGTCCACCATTTAAAAGAAGGTTTGGTATTATAGATGGTAATACTTCTGGTTCTTTGAGTGTATTATCGTAGTTTGGTCTCCAGCTGACTGTGTTTTTGTTTATATCCTTTAGCATTTCGTCAGATATTTTAGAAAGTTTTGCTTCTGTATATCTTGGTGCTGCTGCGTTGTCACCGTCTATTGACCCGAAGTTACCCTGCCCTATGACAAGCGGATACCTGGTCTTAAAATCTTGTGTCAGTCTTACCATAGCTTCATAAACCGCAGAATCACCGTGCGGATGAAATTTACCTAGAGTGTTACCAACTATTCTTGCTGATTTTTTAGTTTTTGTATTTGCATGTATCCCCATGTCGTTCATAGAAAAGAGTATTCTCCTGTGTACTGGTTTTAGTCCATCACGAACATCTGGAAGAGCTCTTGCTGTGATAACAGACATAGAGTAGTTCAGATAAGCAGAACGCATCTCTTTGTTTATGTCTTCGTGGATTATTTTATCCTTTTGTTCTCCCTCGTTCTTTTCTTTTTTGATTACCATATTTTAATTCTAACACAACAAAAAATAAACAATACCTATTGTATTATCACAACCTTTGATTCCCCAGATACCAAATCTTTCTTTTTAAGTTTTAATTTTTTTTGTTTTTCTGCTTCTGTGCTTGAAGCTGATATAAAAGATTTCAAATGACTTTGATTATTATCTATCGACACAGGAACAACAATACTCGGTAAAAACATCGAAGACAGTGATTGTGCTTGCTGAGGAGATAAAAAATCCTTCTCTCCAATTATCATTACAGTGACATCTACCTCTGAAACAAAATTTTTTAAGTTTTCTGAAATAGTTTTATTGTTTTTGATTTTATCACACACAAGCATTTTGACTTGATCATATTTCAATAAAAATGTAGTTGGACAAGGATTTTGTTTGTTTGTGTCCTTTGCAGCATTTATACCTTTAATAAACAAATCTTTGATTTCGTATTCCCCAGGAGAATCAATCAAAAAAATATTTTTATCAACTATATCGCAACGAAAAGCATACGGGTCTATAAAAACATTACATTGTGGAATTTTTTTGCATTCTCTAGAAAAGTTATAATAAACAACAAATTTATCTGTTTCTATTTTTAAAAAGCTTTTTTCTGCGATGCTAATTTTCATATATTTAAAATATAACATACAAAAACTTGCAGATTTTGTAATTATAGTAGA
>JABAAZ010000027.1 GCA_014238475.1 Candidatus Paceibacter sp.
CTTCATTTTGATTGTTTTCCATTATTGAAATCAAAATCCTACCCATAGCAAATGCAGTCGCATCGTTTGTGTGAAGTATCTCTTTTTTTCCGTCTTCCCTTATTACTTTTGTATTCATGCGCCTTGCTTGGTATCCTGTCATATAATCTGCAGAATGTGTTTCTCTGTATGCTTTTTGTCCTGGCATATATACTTCTATGTCTTTTTGAGTATAGTTTGGTAGTGCTGTGTCACCAGTGCAGTTTGCTACCAACTGATATGGCAAACCTAAACTTGATACAAAGTACTCTTGTAGTGCTACAAGAAGTTCATGTTCTTCTCTTGAGGTTTCTGGTGTAGAAAAAATTTCAAATTCCGCTTTATCAAACTGGTGTTGTCTTAACATACCTCTAGTATCTTTTCCGTATGATCCAGCCTCTCTTCTTAAAGCCGTAGAATAACCTATGTACCTTATAGGCAAATTCTCTTCTTTAATTGATTCTCCCATATACATAGAACCAATACTATGTTCGCAGCTTCCAACTAGATAAAGATTATCAGTTTGCAAAAAAAACTTATCTTCTTTTGGGTCAAGTCTAGCCATAGCATTTAACGCTTCTGGTTTAATCATGATCGGCGGGATGATAGGTATAAATGGTGTCTTTTTTATTTGTAAATTATTTTTATCGATTATTTCAGAAATAAAATCTGGATCTGTCACTTTTTCCAACACAAATTGTAAAATAGCAAATTGAACTTTTGCCAAATCACCTTTTATGTAAGAAAATCTAGATCCTGTAACTTTTGCCGCTCTTTTTGAATCTACAACATCAAGATTTTCACCTAATTCCCAGTTTGGCTTTGGAGTGAAAGAAAATTTTTTTACTTCACCTACTTTTTTAATCACTTTATTATCTGAATCATCTTTACCTATTGGCACATCCGGAGATAGGATGTTTGGAATGACAGACAAAATTGTTGTTAATTCTTTATTTACCTTTGTCAATTCTTCTTCTTTTGTTGAAGATTCAACTTTTAGTAGTTTTCCCTCTTCTGCGTTTCTGTCATTAGCTGCTACTTTCTTTTGTCTGTTAATCTCATCAATGTCTTTGATTAACTCAAGCCGTTTTTTATACAACATCTCCAGATTGTCTAAATCAACTTCCTTCATACACCTATCTTTTATAGACTTTTTGACCACTTCTTTGTTTTCTATGATAAATTGTATATCTAACATATAAATATTATACAATACTTTTTATAATGAATATAGAAAAAATAAAATTGAATGAAGCATCAAAACATCTGTCTGAAATATCAGACCCACCAAAACATTTATATATTCGCGGTAGAAAACCTGACACCTCAAAAACTTTCATTACAATAGTTGGTGCAAGAAAAAATACATCATATGGACAAAGTGTTTGTCAGCATTTAATAAAAGGGTTATCTAAATATAATGTTGTGATTGTTTCTGGACTTGCTATTGGCATTGATTCTATCGCTCATAAGTATGCACTTGAATATGGACTTGATACAATTGCAGTTTTGGGATCTGGACTTGATGACTCTGTGATATATCCTCGGACAAATTTTGCACTCGCACACAAGATACTTGATAACAATGGGTGTTTGATGTCAGAACAAGAAGCAAAATCAAGTCCAATGAAACACACATTTTTATCAAGAAACAGAATTATGGCAGGTTTGAGTGAGATAACTGTAATAGTAGAGTCAATAAAAAAATCTGGAACCAGTGTAACTGCTAGACTTGCTCTTGAATATAACCGAGAAGTTGGTGCGGTCCCAGGGTCTATATTTTCTGCTATGTCTGCTGGACCAAACGCATTACTCTTAGAAGGTGCTTCTTCAATTTCAAATGCAGAAGACATAATGAAAGCGATAGGAAAAGAAGAACTTTTGGATATAAAAGAAATCCCAAGTAATTTAACTGACAATGAAAAAATATTAATAGATGTACTTACTTGCGATATGACTAAAAGTGAAGTTATAGAAAAGACAGATATGCCAGTTCACACAGTACAAATCACACTAAGTATTTTAGAATTAAAAGGCTTGATAGCTGAAAGAAGCGGCAAAATATACCGGGCTTTTTAGTAAAATACTAAAACTTTATCTGATCACACATCCTTTACTTTTTAGTTTATCTTCTATGTTTTGCATTACTTTATTTATTTCTTCATCTGTTAGAGTTTTTTCATTGGATTGAAAAATTATTTTGAAGGCAAGTGAAGTTTTTTCATCTTTTTTGAAAACATCAAACAAAAATATATTTTCTAAATATTTAGAGTTATTTTTTATAATCTCTTCTGCACTAATCTCATCTATATTTTTTGGTACAAACATTGATATATCTCTTGTTATAAATGGGTACTGTGAAAATTTAAAAAATGTCTTGTCTTTGTATGTGTCTAGATAATCATACTCTTTTGGTGTTTCTAAATTAGAAATCATGTTATCAAAATCAATTTCAATTGTATTTTTTACCTTGTCTTTTATATTTAATTTAATTCCCATTTCTGAAATTGCATCAATAACTTTATTAAACACGTCATCTTGTTTTTTTGATTTACTCACTGAAATTGCCATATTAAAAAATTCTCCCTTGTTTGTAAAAACAGTGCCAAACTCAATTAACCTAGTATCATTCCGACCAAATAAATCTTTGTTCTTTTGATTTTTTTCCAATGCTTCTTCAATATCTGTAGACAAATTTGTTCTAAGAAAATTTTTATCTGCTGCTTGAGGATAAACCACCTCCACCTCCCCAGTATCACGACAGGTTCTGTTTTCAACCTCAACAAAATCCAGTTTTTGTAGTTTGTTAACTACTGCCATATGGTATGCATGTCGTTTTGAAATTGTGACTTTATCAGTTGGCTGTTGCTCTCTTTCTGGTATATTTTCATACCCGTACATTCGTGCGACCTCTTCTATTAAATCTTCTGGTATGTTTATATCTGTCCTTTCTTTTGGTGATGTTGCAACTAAATATGAGTTTTTTGAAGAATTGTTTTGATCTGTTGGATTATTTTTAATTTGAGATTTTATACCTAGTCGGTCAAGCAACTTCTTTGCTGATGAAAGTGGTATTTCCACACCGATAATTTTTTGTAAATATTTTTCATCAAGAGACACTTCTTGTGGTATTTCATCTTTTACATTTGTTTTGTATGCATAATCAACAAATCTACCTCCTGTATATTTAATTATCATCTCTTTTGCCCTATCAAAAACATCAAATACAATTAATGGAGATAAGTTTTGTGAAAACCTTTGTGAAGCGTCGGTTATTATCCCGTGTCTTTTTGAAGAGTGACGAACTGTCGTTTGATTAAAGTTTGCAACCTCAAGATAAATATTTTTAGTATTTTCAGATACACCAGTGTCCACACCTCCTTTTATTCCAGCCAGTCCTATTGACCTATCACTGTCATAGTCACATATAACCACATCATCTTCGGATAATTGTATTTCTGTGTTTCCAAGCAGTGACAGTTCTTCATTTTCTTTCGCAAAACGTACAGCAACACCTCCGCAAACCTTATCTGCATCAAAAGCATGCAGTGGCGCTGCTAGTTCAAACATCACATAATTTGTTATATCTACTATAGGATTTATAGATTTTTGATTTAATGAGTTTAATCGTTCTATGATAAATGACGGTAATTTTTTGTTCATATCTATATTTTCAAAATACCCAAGTATATATTTTGTACAATGTATTTCACTTTCCAATCTTTTTGAATTTTTATCTTGTTTTTTGTCTGTATTTTTGTGCTTTGTGTCTATAGAAAGTTTAAAATCTTTCCCGTCTTTTTGTTTATAATCAAAGTTTTCAGAAAAAAAGTTTTCATTTAGTTTTTTTTGAAGAATAGCGGAAAGCTCTTTTGCAACACCAAAATGCCCCGAACAATCATTTGACCTGTT
>JABAAZ010000028.1 GCA_014238475.1 Candidatus Paceibacter sp.
GAAAGGAAAAGCGTGGGTAGATCCATCTGCTGAAGTAATCTGGGACTATACAGTTAACTTATCAAGCGAAGCCTATGATTTAGGTTTTGATGAGGTAAACATTGATTATGTTCGATTCCCATCAGACGGAGATATGAAAGATATAACATACCCAGTATCTGGAGAAAACCCAATAAAATCAGATATTATAGAGAATTTTAATAAATATCTATACACCAAATTAAAAGAAAAATACCCAGAAAACAAGATTTCAGCTGATTTATTTGGTATGGTTACAGCAAGAGACACCGGACTAGGAATAGGACAAAAATTAAGCTCATTTATACCATACTATGACTACATCTCTCCTATGATCTACCCAAGCTTATATCCAAACAACTACGACGGTATAGCGCACCCAAACAATCACGAATACAAAATTGTTTATGATGCAGTGTTGTCTGGAGTGAATTATATTGATAAGTATAATTTAGAAAACAACACAAACTATCCACACTCATTACTCAGACCTTGGATACAAGGATACACATGTACTTGGTGTAGCGGATATAAAAATGTCAGAGTTGATATAGGCGAACAAAAGCAAGCTGTAACAGATAATAATCTTAATGGATTTTTACTTTGGAACTCTTCGAATAAATACAACATATAATTTATTATTAAAGTTGTGAATACTTTTTCTATCAAAGAAATAAAAGAAGAATCTGACTTTGATCCAACAAAACATTTTTCACACACTTCTTTTACTCAAGCATTTTTTTATGGAAAGTGGCAGGAAGCAGTTGGAAGGAAAATAAAAAGATTTGTAATAAATCAAGATAACACACCAAAAGCTTATTTTCAAATAGTTGTCTATCCACTTATTTTTAAAAAAACTTACTGTTATATACCGTACGGACCAATTGTAGATGATGTTTCAATAGACTTGTTGAAGTTTATAAAAAAAGAAATAAAAAAAATTGCAAAGGAAGAAAATTCTGTATTTGTAAAACTAGATTTTACACCTAAAATCTCAAGCAAAATACTCAATCAAGTCTTTACTAAATCCTCTAAATTTTTTATAAGATCAGCTCTTTTTCAATCAAGGAATGAAAGATTTTTACCAATCACAAAATCAGAAGAAGAATTGTTAAAGGATATGCATCAAAAAACAAGATACTGCATAAGACTTTCTCAAAGAAGTGGATTGACCGCACATACCATTGATAAAGATTTTTCTAAGTATTTTGATACATTTATTAACTTAATGCAGATCACATCAAAAAGAAACGGATTTAGATTGCACGCAAGTGATTATTATAAAGGAATATTTCAAAATCTAAGAGAAGGTATTGATTATATCAGTATCACAAAATATAATGATGAGATATTATCAGCAGCTCTTGTCTGTGTGGTTGGAAAGACTGCTACATATGTATATGGTGCTTCAAGCAATACTCAAAGGAAACAATCACCAGGGCTTCTTGGTTTGTGGAATGCTGTGTGTGCCGCAAAACAAAAAAACTGCACAATTTTTAATTTTGGAGGTGTCATAAAACTTAAATTTAGAAATTATGAAACACTAGCAAACTTTAAAGAAAAGTTTGGAGGTGTTAATGTAGAGCATTCTGATTTTTTTGATATTGTGATAAATCCTTTTTACTACAGCCTATACACACTCAGAAGGATTTTAAAAAATATAAAATAATAATCTACTATAAAAAAATAGGTTGATAAAACTGTTTTTTGAGGCACGAGCGGGAATCGAACCCGCGATAGAGGTTTTGCAGACCCCTGCCTTACCACTTGGCTACCGCGCCAGATTCATATCTTTGATGTGGAATATGATTTTTGGTACACGTCTGATTTTTGAATGACTCATTATATATGACCTACAAATTCTTTCTTTTCTCTTAAACCATTTTTCTACACCAGCTTTGTTTTTTTCTGGGAAAACACTTAAATATACATTTGCGGTTTCACCTCTAGGTGGAAACCTTATATCTATTATAGTAGTTAACACTCCTGTCATTTTGTTTTCAAGGATAAAATCATTTATAACTTTCTCCATTATGGATACAGATCTGTTGTGTCTAAATGAACCATCCTTATATTCCATATTACCAAAATATACTTAGTTATTACAACTTATAATAATATCTCCAACCAAAAAATCTATATCTGTCTTTACAGACATCGCAAAACAAACACCCACTCCAGAAACATTTTTTTCTTCTTTATTGTCCTGTTCCATGCTTTGAATGGTAAACGAGTGTATAATTTTATTTTTTCTCTTCAAGATACATTTTTCTCCATGTGCAAATTTACCTAATGTAATCTTGACTCCACAAACGAGCACACCAGCTTTTTTCTTGAAAATTTTTATAATCTCACCTGTGCCTGATATGTCGTCTTCATCCACTACACCTTTCTTTTTTTGCATATCTTTTATCCAATCATCTATCTGATATACAGTTTCGATTTCTTTGATAATTATATTATTTGTTTTTGCACAAGATAAAACATCTTTTGGTGTTTTTACATTAAAACCAATTATATGTGTGTTTCCGGTAAGTTTTGCCAAATCTAAATCTTTTTGTGTTATTCCACCAAGTCCTGTACTAATTACTATAAAATTTTTGTGTTTACTTATTTCTTGTTGATTTGCAAGCAAGGTTCCTGATGTGTCTGCTTTTATAATAATTTTGGTTTTTTCTGAATTTTCCAACTCATCTTGATCTGTGTTTTCTGTTTTTACTGTGTTAGAGATGTTGTTTTTTAGATATTTTTCAACCTCTTTTTTCTTTTTAAATACTTTGATTTTTTCTCCAGGTGTTGGAGGTTTAGAAAAACCAACAACACGGACAGGAACAGACTGACCGGCTTCTTTTATTGGTGTAAGGTCGCAAGAAAGCATAATTCTAGTAGGTGCAAATGAATCACCGGAAACTACAAAATCACCACTTTTTAAGATTCCATCTTTCATGATTATAGTTGCAGCAATACCAGCTTTTTCATCTATCTCTGTGTCTATAATAACACCGTCTACCTCACTTTCTTTTTTTTCCAACATGTCATAAAAAAGCAGTATCAAATCTATAAGTTCATCTATGCCATGGTTTGTTTTTGAAGAAACCTGTAGCCAAGGAACATTTCCTCCAAGTCCGTCTAACAGTATATTATTCTGCATAACTTCTTTTTTAAGTTTTTCTATGTTTGCATTTTCTACATCACACTTACTGAAAACTACGATAAAAGGAATTTCTTTTTCTTTTATACATTTGTATACAGATGATGTTTGTTCTTTCCAGCCATCGTCACAAGAAATTAAAAGTACTGCAACATCACAAGCTACCAAGCTTATGTCTCTTGTCATCTGAAAAGATGCGTGACCCGGTGTGTCTATGAAAGTAACAAGTCTTTTGTTTTTTTCTACCATATGAGCACCTATGTGCTGTGTTATTTCACCAGCTTCATTGTCTACAGTATTTGTTTTACGGATTGAATCAAGTAAAGAGTTCGCAAAAACTATTATGAAAAATGCTAGTGTCCCTACAGCTGATAGTATAGCCTTTGATTCTTATAAAGAATCAATCAAGTTTT
>JABAAZ010000029.1 GCA_014238475.1 Candidatus Paceibacter sp.
AAACGAAAAACTCTTATTGTCTTTTTCTTTTGTGTTATATATTGGTTTATGCTTTTTTATTAAATAAGCTTCAAGTATTATTGCGTCAAGAACTGTTTTTGTCTGTGTGGTTTTAATGCTTGTTGATTTGTTTACAGCTTCTTGTATAAGTGGTCCACGGTCTTTCATTAGATTTGATGAAAAATAACTTTTTACGCGATCCTTTAAGATTGTGGCTCTACCTATGTATAAAATTTTTTTGCTTCTATCACAAAACATGTATATACCAGGTTTTTCGGGCAATTTGTATTTTTTTAAATCTGTTTTTTTCATACAAACACAAAGACAGATATCGCAATGACAAATGATATTATTGCAAAAATATTCATACCTATCTTATTAAGACTCTTTTCTAATAACCATATTGAAACCAAACTAGAAAAAAAGGATGTAAAAAACACAGATATAAGCAGTGAAATTTCAATTTCATGAAACAAAAAACTATCTATAATAGAGAGAACACCTGCGCCAAAAAGTGTCGGTATTGATAAAAGTAAAGAAAATTGAATGGCAGTTTGTTTGTCAAAGCCCATTAATAAAGTTGACACTGTTGTTGTAGACATACGAGATATGCCAGGGATGATTGCAAAACACTGGCTTACTCCGGTAATAAGCGCGTTTGTCTTTCCAAACTGTTTGCTTTTTTTTATTTTTTTACATTTACAGTGTATTAAAAAAAGTATAAGCCCATTCACAATAAGCATGCTTGCTATAAAATCAGTGTTTGATAGAGCAGATTCCACTATTCCACGTATCGGCAAAAGAAAAACCAAAGGTATTGTAGCTATTATAATCAGGATAAATAATTTCACACCTAAAGGTAGTGATGTTGTTTGATTTTTCGGCATGCTTTTGAAACTCACTATTTTATAAAGTGTTTTTCTAGTCCACCAAATAACAGCGGCAAGAGATCCAAAATGGATTATTGCATAAAAAGTTAAATTGTTTAAATATTCAAACGAAAGTAGATTACCTATTAATGCGACTTGTCCAGAAGAACTAATTGGTATGAACTCAAAAAACCCTTGTAAAATTGATAAAAATATTGCTGTGATTAAAGTATCCATTTATTAATATTATATATTTTTTTCCTTTTTTAATGTTCTTTTAATAAATTTTCCTGTGTGCGATTCTTTGTTTTGTGCAATTTGTTCTGGTGTACCAGAGCAAACAACCTTACCACCTCCATCACCCCCCTCTGGACCTACATCTACAATGTAATCAGATGATTTTATTATATCCATATTGTGCTCTATGACAATTACACTGTTTTCTCTATCAACCAATTTATTTAATATTTCTATTAATTTCCGAACATCTTCATAGTGTAATCCAACCGTAGGTTCATCCAGTAAATATACAGTTTTTGTTGTGTTTTTTCTATAGAGTTCTGAAGAGATTTTTACTCTCTGTGCTTCTCCACCAGATAGTGTTGTAGATGGTTGTCCCAGAGTTATATAACCTAACCCAACATCTTCTAATGTTTTTATACGATCATACACGTTTGGAATATCTTTGAAAAATTTTACAGCATCTTCTACAGACATTGATAAAATATCATATATATTTTTCTTTTTATATTTTATACCTAACACTTCTTTGTTATATCTTTTACCTTTACACAAATCACAAGTCACATATACAGTTGGTAAAAAATGCATTTCAACAGCAATCACTCCGTTTCCTTCACATTGTTCGCATCTACCTCCTGCAACATTAAAAGAAAACCTACCTGCTTTCCAACCTCTGTATCGAGTTTCCTCTANNNCCCTCCTGCAACATTAAAAGAAAACCTACCTGCTTTCCAACCTCTGTATCGAGTTTCCTCTAAGTTAGCAAACAAGTTTCTTATGTGTATAAAAGCTCCTACATATGTAGCTGGAGTAGATCTGGGTGTCCTACCTATCGGCGATTGGTCTATTAATACAACCCGTCCAATGTTTTCATAACCATCAAACTCATCAACATTTGTATTTTTCTTTGTTTTATAATGACGCTCAACTTTATCCCTTATATTTTTATACAAAACATCATAAAGTAATGTTGATTTGCCAGAGCCCGAAACTCCAGAAATAGTAAGAAATTTACCAAGAGGTATGTTGAGATTCAAATTTTTAATGTTGTTTATATTTATACCTTTAAATTTTAATTTTCCTATGTTTTTGTCCCTTCTTTTTCTTGGAATTTTTATCTTTGTTTCACCTCGGAGATATGACAGTGTTAATGAATTATTTGTATTCGTCTTTTTTTCAAGAAGCGGTTTTAAGTAATCAGAACACACAATACTTCCTCCATGTACCCCTGCTCCATGACCCACATCTACAATATAATCAGAAGAAAATATAGTGTCTTCGTCGTGTTCTACGACTATTATGGTGTTACCTAATGATTTCAGTTTTAAAAGCGTGTTGATGAGCTTTAAATTATCTCTTTGATGTAACCCAATAGTAGGTTCGTCTAGTACATACAATGCTCCTACAAGACCAGATCCTAACTGAGATGCTAATCTTATTCTCTGTGCTTCACCACCAGAAAGTGTGTTTGCCCTTCTATCTAATGTTAAGTATTCAAGTCCAACATCAAGCATAAAACAAAGTCTGCTTGTAATTTCCTTAATTAAATCCGTTGCAATTTCTTGTTCATTTTTTGTCAGCTCTAAGTCTATAAAAAACTCTAGACAATCTCTTATGTTCATTGAAATTACATCTATGATATTTTTCTTTTCTTTTGTTTTTTTATTTAAAAGAAAGACATGAAGTGATTCTTTTCTTAGTCTACTTCCATTACATGATGTACAAATATCATTTAAAAATACATCAACAACACCGAGCCCATTACATTCTTCACATGCTCCATATGGGGAGTTGAATGAAAACAATCTCGGCTCAACTTCAGGAAATGAAAATCCGTCATATGGACAAAAAAACTTAGAAGATATCAGTTGTGTTTTTTTATCTGGATATTCTACATTTATCAGACCACTTGATTCATCTAATGCCCTCTCAACTGTCTCAAGAAGTCGATCAAAAAATATTTTTTTATTTTTTTTGTATTCTGATATATAAAATTCATCAATCAAAACCTCTATTGTGTGTTTTTTATTTTTGCTCAGTGTTATTTTATTTCTTAAACTGTGCACTTCACCATCAACTCGAACTGTTTCATAACCACGGCTAAGCATATCATAAAGTAATTGATAGTATTCACCTTTTCTTCCAAAAACAAGTGGTGAATATATTTTTAATTTTCTTTTATTTAAAGCAATTCCATTAATTTTTGTATTCTCAGTAAGGTGTTTATTTGATTTTAAGGATTTTATTATGTTTGTTGCTATCTCTTCTTTTGAGTGTTTAGAGATGTTTCTACCACACTTTACACAAACAACAATGCCGACACGAGAAAATAACACCCTTAAATAGTCATAAATCTCAGTTATTGTTGCAACAGTTGACCTGGGGTTGTTGGACCTGCTCTTCTGGTCGATTGAGATAGCCGGAGACAGTCCTGTGATTTCATCAACCACTGGTTTTTGC
>JABAAZ010000002.1 GCA_014238475.1 Candidatus Paceibacter sp.
ATCTATGGCGCCAAAAATCTCAGGAGAAAGCATAGACACTTCATCTAGCACAAGTACTTTTATATCCTTTACCTTTTGATATACATGTCTTTTAGAGCAAGCTGCATCTATCTGCATATCATCAAACTGGTCAGAAATCCCAAGCCCAAAAAAAGAATGTACTGTAGAACCCCCAACATGCATTGCTGCTATCCCGGTCGGTGCTACAACAGAATAATTTATTTTGTTTTCTCTTAAAAAATTTATATATTGGTTTAATAAAAATGTTTTACCGGTTCCTGGACCACCCGTTAAAAATACATTTGCTCCAGTTTTTAAAACGTTAAATGCTATTTTTTGTTCCATATTATTGACTATAGTTTAATCTACCATCATTTGAAATAACAAACTCTATTTGTCCGTCTACTGTTAACAGGATTTCACTTTGATTTTCTTTTAATGTCTGCAAAGTTTTTTCGTGAGGATGTCCGTATCTATTGTCTTTCCCATAACTTATAACTGAATAGTCAGGACTTGTGTGTTCTATAAAATCACTACTTGATGACGTTTTTGATCCATGATGTGCAACCTTTAATATCTCTATATCTTTTAACTTATCAGTATATATATTTGTTAAAGTATCTTCAACACTTTTTGATATATCACCTGTTAGCAAAATTTCATTCCCATGTATGTTTATATATGTAACGACAGATGCGTTGTTTGCGTCTTTGATTTCGGGTGACAGTGGCCACAAAAACTCCATCTCCGTACCATTAGAGGTTGTTATTTTTTTTGGACTGTCTATTACTATGCGCTTTGACTCTTTGCTAATTCTTTTTATAAGTTCCCTGTATACATTGGTGTTCTTTTTTTGCATATTTGTAACTGCTACATCCACTTTATATCTATCAAAAACAGGTATCAACCCTCCTATGTGATCAGCATCACCGTGTGTAGCTACCACAACATCTATACTCCTATCATAAAAAGGCATTACAGCTGAAAGTTCAGAAAGAACTTTGTTTCCTCTTCCTCCATCTATAAGTATCTGAAACCCATTTTCATCTTCAATAAAAACAGAATCCCCTTGCCCTACATCTAAAAATACAATTTTAAATAAACCCTCTTGTGTTTGGTTTGATATATGTATGCCATATAAACACGCAAAAACAGAACACACAACAAGTATATACAAAATCCTATATAGAGTTATTTTTTTTATCATATATAATAATAATAACAAATAAACAAAATGAAAAACATAGAAAATGAAAAAATTATAGAAAGAAAAAAAGGTACACCAGAAGGTGAAAAGCCAATAGCATTGGTAGACATAGACGAAACCATCTCATATTATCCAGGGAAAAGAGCTTATGAGTTTGCAGAACCTATAAAAGAAAACATTGCTAAGATAAACAAACTCCACGACGAAGGGTGGCATATAGTTTACTGGACGGCTAGAGGCAGTTCTCAAAAGTCCAAGGAGCTTGGGCTTTGTTATTATGATTTCACATGGAAACAGCTTTTATCATGGGGATGCAAGTTTTCTGATCTTTCTACTGGAACAAAAGGAAAATATATGAAACCTCCTCTTGGATTGATAGTTGATGACCTGTCAAAAAGAATTGAAGAATTATAATGATTAAAAAAATAACTACCTACAAAGAAAAAAATTTTGATTTACCAGAAATTGACGGCATATCAGAAAAACAAATAAAAGTTCATTTAGGTTTATATGCCGGGTATGTTGCTCATGTAAACAAAATTAATAATTTTATAGCTTCAACAGAAGACGGAGATCAAATGTATCCAGCATCAGAGACATTTAGACGATTTGGTTTTGAATACAACGGCATGCGAAACCACGAACATTATTTTGGTGCGCTTGTTGGTGGACCAAAAGAAATAAAAGATTCTAAACTTAAACAGTTGATAGAAACCTCATTCCAATCTATGGATGGCTGTAAAGATATAATAAAGAAAATTGCAAAAAATATGCGTGGGAGCGGTTGGATTATGATGCATTACGACAAGCAAACCGACGACATTATTTTGAATTGGGTGACAAATCACGAAGTCGGTCAAACAACAGCGTTGCAGCCAATATTAGCAATAGATATGTGGGAGCATGCATATATGGTTGATTATCTTCCATCTGACAAACTCAAATATGTAGATGCTTATCTAAAAGCGATCAATTGGGAAACAGTGTCAGAAAAATTTGACTCTTACCTAAACTAATCTACACAAACTTGTTTGTTTCAAAACTGATTTTTATTTTTTATATAGAAGATAGACAAAAAACAAAATAACAGCAGTGAAAATAAAATAGAGATATGTTGGCAATGCCGGGAGTGAGATAGAAGCAAAAGGAAGTGATGACAGGAAAACAGATATTGAATTTATTGTTTTTAATATAAAATATGTTGGTATAGCTGTCAATTGTGCCAATGGATCAAAAACCAATCCAAACAATCCTGTTATAAACCCTAAAAGCATACCAAGTGGTATCAAAGGCAAGACAAGTATATTTGCCAAAATTCCAACAAAAGAAACTTCACCTATTTTGTATATAAGATATGGAAGCAAAAATATTTGAGTAGAGAGAGTAGCTGCTATAATGCCCCTGATTTGGAATTTATTTGTTATAAAATTAAATTTATTTTCAAGTTTTGGTGAGAGTATAATCAACCCCGCTGTTGCTAGCATAGAAAGCTGGAAAGATATATTGTACAAAATAATTAGAGGGTTTGCCAAAACCATAAACATACTCGTTACAAATAGTAAGTTTAATGCAAGTGTTTGCCTTCCAAGAATATTCGACACAATTACCAAAGACCCCATTATACCTGCGCGAACTGCAGGCGGCTCAGCACCAGAAACAAACACAAAAAGAATCACAAAAACTATAGATAAAATTAATCGTAAAATTTTTGGTAAAAAGAATAAAATTCTCCTTGTTGCTTCTGCCACAAGTGTAATATTGTAACCAGATAATACAACTATATGCAAAAGCCCAGCTATCCTAAAAGATTCAAGTAGATCCTTTTCTGTGCCAAACTTTTGACCGAGTAGTATTCCAGCAAGCAAAGACTCTTCCGGCTCTGGAACAAATCTTTCTGTACTTGATAAAAACCTTTCTTTGACTCCAAAAAGAAATTTTTTGACTTTATTTTTAACAGTTATTTCTGTGTTTTGATTACATTCATATTCTTTTGCATAAAAGAGGTAATCAATTTTTTGACTTTTTAGATAATTTTTATAAGGAACAACTCTGCCGCTATCTGTTATAAAATCAGTAACTAAAGAAATATTTCCATCAGCATTTACATTTTCTCCAAAACGGCAAAACGACGGCGTCTCTGCAAAAAACAAAATATTTGTCCCGTTGTATTCATTTTTCAGTGACACCTTAAACCGAGAAAAAGAGTCTCCTTTTATTGTTTCGCTTGAAACAATACCAGAAATTTTTTGATTTCCTTCGTTTATATGATTTTGTATTTTTAAATATTCTCCCACCTCTACTCTCACAAACCCAAATAAAAACAACAAAACTAGCAATACACAATATATCAAAAGTTTTCTATTTTTATAAAAACAATAAAAAACAGAAAGTGCAGCAAAAAATAAAAGAAATAAAAGAAAAACTGATATATCAGACATGACAGCAAGAACAGTTCCAACAAAAAAGCAAAATACTCCTGAAATTAATTTATATTCTTTTAAATACATATTTTATTAAATGATTCCCTGTTGACATTATCTACTATATAATAAATATATGGAAAAAACTGTTTTTGAAAAAATAGTAGAAGGAACTTTACCGTCACATAAAATATATGATAATAAAAACACTTTTGTTTTTCTTGCGCGGCCAGCAAAAACTAGTGGACACACCCTTGTCATAACCAAAAAGCCATACAAAGATATACTTGATATACCAGAAGATTTGGCAGTAGATCTTATAAAAACCATCAAAAAAATTGCACCAGCGGTAGTGAAAGCAACAAAAGCAGAAGGTATAAACATCGTACAGAACACAGGAAAAGCTGCTGGACAAGAAGTATTTCATATACACTTCCACTTGATACCTAGATACAAAGATGATGAAATTTTTGGAAAAAATTCAAATATGTTTGAATACACTCTCGATGAAGCAAAAACAGTTGCCAAAAACATATCGTCAGAAATTATTTAAAATGACTACTTACAGAAGATATGGTAGAAAAATTAAAAAAATATAAAATTATAAATAATTTTTTTAAGTTTAGTTTTGCAGATTAGTTTTCATTGTTTGCTGGTAACATAAGATTGTCATTTGCAAGAAAATAAAGCATAGCCCCCCCGCCAGTAGAAATGAAAGACCAGTCACAAATAGTTCCAGATGCTTTGATACATGCAATAGTATCTCCACCACCTGCTATAGAATGTATGTTTTTGGTTGAAGAAACTGTTTTTGCTACAGAAACAGAAGATTGTATAAAACCTTTCTCATACCATCCAAGAGGACCATTCCACAAAATATTTTGTGTATTTTTAATTTCGTCGTTGAACCTTGCAATGGTCTCCGGACCTACATCTACTATTTTTTCATTATCATCAATTTTATTGATTTTTTTTATAAAATGTTCATTTTTATGGTTTAACACAACAACATCCACAGGAAGTAGAACTTTTTTATTTTTTATTAAAAAAGTTACATCTACTGATTCATCTACCAGAGACTCTCCAACATTGTATTTTTTAGACAATATTGTGTTTGCAACCACTCCTCCAACAAGTACGAAATCATAGAAAGGTAAAAGTTTGTTTAAAATTTTTATCTTTGTTTCAAGTTTTGATCCTCCAAAAATCAAACCAGATTTTTTTTGTGGGTTTTGTGCTTTTTTTAACTCAGTAATTTCTTTTTCAAACTGTACACCACTATATGTATCAAGTAATGACGGCAAAAGCGCCACAGATGCATTTTTACGATGCGCTACGTCAAAAGCATCAAACACATAAATATCTGCCAAAGATGCTAGTTTTTTTGCAAAATTCATATCATTTTCATTCTCACCATCAAAAAATCTCAGGTTTTCAAGTAAAACAACATCGCTGTTTTTCATTTTTTCTGTTTTACTCTTAATGGTTTTAAAATCAAGAGTTTTTATGAACTCATGTGGTATGTAATCACAGAGAAACTCAGATATTGGCTCCATACTATCTCCCTCATTACCTTTTCCAAGGTGCCCTATTAAAACGACTTTAGCCTCAGATTCAGATAAAAATTTTATTGTTTCAAAATTTCTTTTTATTCTATATGTATCTATTATTTTTTTATCGTTTATTGGTGTGTTCAGTGATCCACGCAAAAGAACCACTTTTCCTTTTAGCTCATCTGGACTAATTTTAATTATTTGTTTATAGAAATACATTTTAATATTTTATTAAACGCCACAGGATTTGTAGATGCTCTTCCTATGAGCAATCCATTACAATTTCCATTTTGCAGTATATCCACTGCATTTGTTTCATTAACAGATCCACCATACAAAACCACCGGATTTGTGATTTTGTAATTATCTTTCAATATTTTTTTTATTGTTTTCATTCTAGAATTTATTTCTATTGTTTTCATTGGGTTCTTTTTTCCAATAAACTTAACTGGTTCATACGCGAACACAACACCAGAACAATCCTTTGTGCTGACACCTTTTAAAGCTTCTTTTAATTGTTTTTTTAATGTTGTTTGAGCAGATTCTCCTTTAGACTCGCCTATACACAGAATCGGCATTATTTTAACGGAAACAGTGTTTTTTATTTGTTTATTGATGTTGTCACCCATCTTTCTCCTTTCATTGTGTCCAACAATAACAAAATCTATTTTTTCTTTCTTAATCTGTTCTTTTGTTGTTTCTCCTGTATTTGCGCCGCCTGTGTTTTCTGATATATACTGAGCACCACAAAGCATACTCTTTCTTTTTAATTTATTTTTTATACTTTCTATGTGTAAGGATGTAGGAGCTATTCCTATTACAACTTTGTTTTTTTGTGTTTTTATCTTATCTATCATGCTGATTGCATTTTTTGTAGATAAAAAATATGTTTTCCAATTGCAAAAAATAAAAATTTGGCTTATCTTTTTCATATTAAAGATATTATATCAAAAGCCCGACATAATGTCGGGCTTTTGATATATCTATCTAAGCTAGATTGCTTATTTAACAGCGTCCTTGAAAGATTTAGAAGCTCTAAATTTTGGCACACAAGTTGCCTTAATTTGTATAGTTTCTCCTGTAGCTGGATTTCGGCCTTTTCTTGCAGCTCTCTCTTTTGCAGAAAATATTCCAAAACCAGTGATAGAAACCTCTTCTTTTTTAGATACGGCTTCAACAACAGCAGAAAAAATTTTATCTACCACCCTTTCCGCTTGTACCTTTGTTCCACCTAATTCTTCGTGTACTAATTCAACTAGAGACATTTTATTCATGGTTTGTTTATTTAAATTAAGATTAATAAATTCAGGAAGCTGTTTTGCCCCCAATTCATAGAGTATATGCTATGTGCCGTGTTTAAGTCAAGCAAAATAAGCTTTTTTCAACTATGTCTAAAAAAGATATAAAAATCAGTTATTTTTGAACCATGTCTATAATCCCAAACTTTTTTGCTTCCTCTGCTGTCATAAAAAAATCTCTCTCAACAGCTGCGTTTATTTCATCTATTTTTTTTCCTGTGTTTGCTGACAAGATTTTATTAAAAGTTTTTTTTATGTTTTCCATTCTTTTTGCAGCTATTGCAACATCTGTCGTTTGTCCCTCAACTCCTCCGTGTGGTTGGTGAACCATAATCTCTGCATTTCTTAATGCAAATCTTTTTCCTTTTGCACCACAGGAAAGTATAACAGCAGCGGCAGAAGCAGCCTGACCAACACAAACAGTTTTTACATCACATTTTATATGATTCATTGTGTCAAGTATAGCCATAGCAGCATTTACTTCTCCTCCACACGAGTTAATATATAACGATATTTCACTTTTTGGTTTTTTAGACGCTAAAAACAAGAATTGTGCTATTATTGTGTTTGCTGAGTGGTTGTCTATTGGGCCAGACAAAAAGACAATACGGTCCTCAAGTAGTCTAGAGAAGATATCATAAGATCTCTCTCCATCTGTGGTTTTGTCTACGACCATTGGTATTATATTTTGCATTACCTTATTATATTATCATATTTTTTAAAGACACTATACCTTTAAATCCTCATCCATCCCAAGCGCTGTTTTTTCAAGATAATCAAAGACTTTCTCATTTGTAAGTGAAGTGTGTACATATGCTTCCAAATGTTGTTTTGTTGTATTTTTGTATTTTTTCTGGAGGTGGGTGACCTGTATCTCCACAGACTTTTCATCTGGATAAATCTTATTTTCACCAGCAATAAAATTAAAAATGATTTGTGTCTTTGCTCGTTTTTCTGCTTCTGATCTTAGTGTTTCCATAAAATCTTCTTCTGATATATTTTTATCTTTTTTGTAATCTTCAATTGTAATATTTAATCTTTTTGCGTCTTGTTTAAACATCTCTAAACCGTTTTCAGTTTCTCTATCTACAAACACTTTTGGAACATTATAATTAACACCTGATAACAATTTGTCTATTATTTCCTTTCTAAATTTGTATTTACTTTGTGTTTGCTTTTCTTGAAAAACTGCTGTTTTCACCAACTCTTTAAAATTTTCTACAGAAGTAGCAGATGGATATATTTTTTTTATTACATCTATAGTTAGATCTGGTAGCGCACTTTCATCTTTTGGAATCTCTTTTTCTTTGTTTTCCTCTCGGAAAATATTTTTCTTTACATCTAAGATTATACTTTCAACTTCAGTATCAGTTGTGTCTTTTGGGTTTTCTGGTTTTTCGATATCCTCTAACAAATTTTTGATGTTAGGTAAATCTACAGCAGCCATAGATTCAAGTTTCACAGTGAATTTTGCAGGTGCTTTTGAAGCAACACTGTCTATTTGTATGTGGGGTCTGTCAATTGGAACTATCTTGTTTTTAGCAAAAAATTCTGGAAGTTTTTCTAAAATTAATCCTTTTACTGCTTCTGTGATTATAGCAAGTTCACCATATTTTTTTTCTACCAGATCATACGGTGCTTTTCCTTCTCTGAAGCCATCAAAATTATCTTTGCTCGATATTGTTTTTGCAGCATTAATTTTGTTTTTTTCTATATCTTCAGCAGAAATCTCACCTTTTACTTCTATAAATCCTTTGTCTTTTTTTTCTATTTTAAAATTTTCCATATTATATACCTATATCTTCTGCTAGTGATTTAACTTCTTCTGTTGTTATTTTATCATCTTTTATTATTTCTTCTATGAGTTCGTTTATATCCTCTTCTGTAATATTTTCATTTTCTGTTTCTAATAGTAATCTAGACTCGCTTCCTTCTTCATTTAGTTCATTGAAAAAATTTACTCCTTTTGTATCAATTATATTTTGTTGATCAGCTACTATTCGCCTTTCAAAAATAAAAACAAAACTATAAAATCCAGCTATAATTAAAATAATTAGAATAATCACATTTGCGATTGTTGAACCGTATTGTCTTGTTTTTTGTGAGGTTTCTTGTGATTCTTCCATATTGAACAAAACTGTTGTTATTAATAATTATTATTTTTAGATTTTAGTTTTATGTATTCTGACAAAAGTTTTTCTTTAAAGGAAAAAATTGTGGAAACAAGCACAGATAGTTGTAACTTGGTTTCTATAAACGCTTGCTCTTGGTTGTAATCTTGTTTTGTTTCTTCTATTTTGTTTTCAAGTAGCATTCTATATATATTTTTTGATATAAAAATATCACTTAGCGATTCTGTTTGTTTGATGATTTCTTTGTGAAAATTTAAAAAATAATCGCTTTCCTTTAACGGTATATTTTTATCTGTGATGTTTTCTATCGAAGAGAGTAATAATTTATTTTGATAAATCCTTTTTGCTAATATTCTTGTATATTCTTGTAATTTTATTTCTAAAGTTTCAATTTCTTTTGTAGTGAAAACATTTGTGTATTCTGGTCCTGTTGTTGAGAATGTAAGATTTATCTTTTGAACAGTGTTTTGTAAAGACTCCTTTAGATCTGTGACTGATAATTCAGCATTATTTTTTTGTGCAAGCCTCCCTGATGATAATATTGCAGCATCTGCTGCTGATGTAGTAAACACAACAAATAAAGCAAATATTGGCAGAATTGAGTGGTATTTTTTTAGTTTTTTAAAAGTGAACATATTATGGTTTTATTTTCCAAATTTTTCTTTGTATAGCTTTTTTGAATAAAGAAAAGCCTCTCTTGCTTCTTTTGATCCTCCTGTTTTACCACCTTTAACAATTTTGTTTTGTAAGCCTTTGTATGTCTCAAAAAAATGCTGTATTGTTTTGAGTGTGTGCTGGTTTATGTCTCCAATATCTTTAACATGATCCCACCTTGGGTCGCTTGTTGGTACTCCTAAGATTTTGTCATCTGCATATCCATCATCTGTCAAATAAATTATCCCTACCGGTCTGACTTTTACTAAAACCCCTTGGCAAAGTGGAAATGTTGAAAGTACTACAACATCAAGCGCGTCACCATCGTCATAGAATGTTTGTGGAATAAATCCGTAATCTGTTGGATAGTCTTGAGCTGTGTGCATAGCTCTGTCCAGCATTATGAGACCATTCTCTTTATTTATTTCATATTTGTTTTTTGATCCTGCTGGAATCTCAATGATAACATTCATTGAATCCTCAGTACCACTCTCTATGTCGTGCATAAAATGCATATAACTTATATTATCATATTTTTAAAACTTCATATCAAGCATTAATTTTATAACTTATTTTCAGTGTATTTTGCTGTATCTATAGCTTTTATTTTTGTGGCTCGCTTGAGTTTTCATCATCTTGATCTGTTTTATCGGTTTCGTTTTCTTTGCCTTCTGTATTACTTTCTTCTTCCTTGTTTTCTGCAGGTTGATCTTCTGTTGTGTTTTTTGCTTCCTCATTTGGTGTTTCTGAGCTATCTTTCGTTTCTGTGTATTCTCTTCTCTCAGGCACAAACCTACTTTCATCCACATGTTTTTCTAAAATTCCATCTTTTATAGTTATTAGCAGCTCATCAGACATATTTTTTATTTCTAGATTCACACCCACCAACTCTGCGACAAGTAATACATTTTGTCCTCCTCTATCAAAAACCGAAGGTACATCTTCGTCTAAAATTGTAACTACTGCGTTGTTATCTTTTTCGTCATATATAACAGATGTAGTTTTTAAAGGTGATATAGCTTCTTCAACAAATAAATTTATATCTGTCGTGTATTCCATTATGTCTATATATTCACGTCCACCATTAAGCTCACCGCGTACAGACAACACTCTCACACCCCGAGGTCCAACAAGAGATCCTATTGGGTCTGTTGATTCATCGTTTGTTAGGACAGCTATTTTGGTTCGTTGCCCTGGTATTCGTGCTATTTTTTCTATTTTTATCTTTCCCTCGGCTAGTTCTGGAGAATTTGAGGCAAAGAGTTTTACTACAAAATCAGAAGAAGCTCTTGAAAGTGTTACAAAATTACCAGTTCTTGTTCTTTCATCTATCGATATTATTAAGGCTCGTATGGATTCACCTTCTCTAAATCGTTCTCCTGGGATTTTTTCTTCATATGGGATTTTTGCAATTGTGTTTTCTATGTTTACAAAAATAGCCCCTCTCTCAAACCTTTGTACAATACCAGAAACTATTTCGCCCTCTCTTCCTTTTAGGTTTTTCATCACAAGTTCTTTTTCTGCCTCCCTCAAACTTTTTGCAAGCATTTGTGCAGCAGACTGAGCTGCTATTCGACTAAACTCAGATTTCGTATTGAGCGGGAAAAATATTTCTTCTCCTCTTTGTATGTTTGATTGAACCAGTTTTGCATCTTCAAGTTTAATATGCCTTTCTGGATTAAAGACAACTCTCTTGTCATCCTCGTCAATCCTCTCTTCTCCTTTTTCCATAATGTCTTCATCTGTCAAAGCTTCTTTAACTTGAAAAAAAGACAAGTCCCCGGTCTCTCTGTTAAACCTAGCTTTTATGATTTGACTGACCTTTGCATAACCTTTTTTATAAGCAGCTGCAAAAACAGACTCTATCATCTCAAACAAAACTTCTTCGTCTATTTTTTTTGTTTCCGACAGTTGTTTCACTGCGACTTTTAATTCTTTTAAATCCATATATTTTTTTATCTGATAATTTGCAAAAAGAAAAATTGCCTTCGCGGTGGCAATCTCTCTTATTATTGATAATTATAGCATTAATTTTTATACTTTGCATCTGTTTTTCTAATAACTTGTATTCTATACAAAACATGCACTAAGTCTCTATATCTGTTATCATAATTACAGTTCTGCGGGTATAGTTTAGTGGTAGAACGTCCGCCTTCCAAGCGGAGAACGAGAGTTCGATTCTCTCTACCCGCACAAGTCATTTTGCATGTTTTAGTAATTTCTAGTGCTTCCGTTTTTGCAATGTCAAATCGCGTAAAGCTCGACTCTTCCCAAGTGTCAAAGCCCGACCACAAAGAAACGCTGGGGTTGTTGCCTTAAAAAAGTTCGACAGGTACGGTGTTTTTTAAACAGGAGACTTCTTTTCAAACAATTCAAAATTTTCAACTCTATTTTTATCTCTAAACTCCCTTTTCTCCGAACCAATGTGATCAAATCCTAAATTTAACAACACCTTACCAGACGCAACGTTTGAACTCAAATGCGCTGTATAAATTCTGTTTAAGTGTAACTTAGAAAAGCCAAAACTAACAATGCACTTACCTGCTTCGATACAATATCCTTTACCCCAAAATTCACAACCTATCCAATAACCAAGTTTTCCATTTTTATTCTTAATATATTCAATAGAAATATTCCCAATCAATTCACCTGTTCCAATTAATATTATCGCAAAAATACATCCTTCATTTTTATCCCATTTTAAAGAATGTGTAGAAATATAATCATTAGAAGCTCCTTTAGGGTACGGGTGAGGTAGTAATGTTTGTTCAGCAATTCTTCTATCAGATGCCAATTTTTCAAGCTCCTCTGCATCACTTGTTTTATAAGGCCTTAGTATCAGCCTGTCTGTCTTTAGTGTTGGTTGGTAATTATTTAAATTTTTATCGTTTTCTATGATTAAATCACTCATACTTTCATTTTATCATTGACATGCAGTTCCTTTGAAATGTAAATAATTATAGGGGTTGCAAAAGTTTTATGGAGAAATTAATAATAACCCTTATTTCTTTACGTGACGATTATTCAATTTTATTAATAAATCGATTTACAAACTTGTCTGATTCTTTTGATGCATTTAAAATATATTCTTTAAAATTTTTAATTAGATTAATTTTTTTGTTATGAATTTGATAAAAAGTAAAATTTTTAATTTTACCCAAAAACATTCTATCGTGTGTAACAAGTATTATGTTTCCCGGAAAAGATGACAACATGTGTTCCAGAGCTTCAGTTGTCTCTATGTCTAGGTGGTTTGTTGGTTCATCAAGTATTAATGTATTTGATTCAATTGTTGAAATTCCAGCAAACAATAGTCTCATTCTTTGTCCTGG
>JABAAZ010000030.1 GCA_014238475.1 Candidatus Paceibacter sp.
TTTGGATGAACATGGTTTCTCTGTATCAAAGGGTTCTGCCTGCAGGGTGTTTGGTAGTGATGTCACTAAACAAATTACAGAAAATTCTAATCACTATAAAAAATCATCAGAGTCTGGAATAAGAGTTAGCTTTTTACCAAATACTAAAAAAAGAGATATAAATAAATTACTTTTGGTAATTAAAAAAGCTGATAAAATACAAGGTACAAAAAACGGACAAAGTTGAAAAAACCTTTATTTTACAGTATAATATATATATAAAAACAATATAATTATGCATTTAGACGACCTTGAACACTCACAAATAATACTATTATCTATACTTTTGACCTTGGTTATATCTGTTGCAACTTCTGTGTCGGTGTTATCTATTTTAGAAAGCAGGCACGGAGATACGACAGTGGTAAGTAAAACAATAAATAGGATAATTGAAAGAAAGATTTCTACCGATCCTACAATCACAAAAGAGGCAATAGAAAAGGATATAGAGACTTTAATCACATCAATAAGTGATGGAAACAAACAAATAGAAATAAACATAGGAAATAATCTGGCAAAAAGATTTGTATCTTCGCAATTTAATACAGAGACTTTCAATCAACCTGTAATTATTCTAGAGAATCAAAAAACACTCTTTGTAGAAAAAAATCACAATAGACAATCAAGTGACTTAGAAATAGTTTTAGAAGAAAATACATATAATTTTTCCGAATTAACTGACAGCAGAGTAAAAAATTATTCTATATATGTATTAGATGATGCTACTGATGTGTTTCCTGTAAGTTCAGACATAACCATATCGAATCAAAGCGACATTAAAATTGGAAAAAGAGTACATCTCCTAAACAATCGCAACGATGATTTATATTATATAGAAGGTGTCATATCTTCAATACAAAAAGATGAAAATGAGATTGTAAGTTTTTCAATTTCGATAAACAAAGACAATTCAAATACAGATCTGTTCGTTTTTGATTCTAATAGTAAACTACTGGGCATTTTGTTCAAAAATGATGAAAATGCAGTCACGCCAGTATATAAATCAATTTTCTTGTATAATAATAAAAAAGAACAAATATGATACCATTTCAAAGTTTTACAGAAAAGGCAAAAAACGCAATACGAATCGCACAAGAAACTGCATCAGAGTATGGCAGTCATAATGTAAACACTACACATTTGTTTGCTGCTTTGTCTGGACAGGAGGATGGACTGGTTCCAGCTGTTTTATATAAATTTGGCATTGATAGTAACGAACTTCACGACCAGATCATCCAGCTATTGGAAACAAAATCAAACACAACCTCTTATGAACAATTACCGATGCAATTTTTTATTACAAGAGAATTAGCAAAGACACTTGAGAGGTCAATTCAAATTGCAAAGAATATGAATGAAAGTTATGCATCAACAGAACATCTTTTTCTGGCAATTCTAGAAAATAAGGAAATAGTAAAATTATTTTTACCATTAAACATGATTTCTTCTGAAAGTGTTATTAATGTTTTAAAAGATTTGAAATCAAAGACTAATTCAAATAAAACAGAAAGTAAAAAAAATCTTATGAAATTTGGGAGAGATTTGACAGTACTTGCAAAAGAAAACAAACTGGATCCAGTGATTGGAAGAGATGTAGAAATAAACAGAGTAATACAAATATTATCAAGGAGAACAAAGAATAACCCGATCCTTATAGGGGAAGCAGGAACAGGAAAAACAGCGATAGTGGAAGGGTTGGCAAAAAGAATCATAACAAACGATGTTCCAGAATCTATAAAAGATAAAGAAGTTATAGCACTAGATTTAGGAGCCATGCTTGCTGGTACAAAATTTCGTGGAGAGTTTGAGGAAAGACTTCGTGCGATAACAAAAGAAGTAGAAAAATCAAATGGAAGGGTTCTGCTTTTTATAGACGAAACACATACACTTGTAGGTGCAGGGAGTGCAGAAGGTGCTATGGATGCATCTAATCTATTAAAACCAGCCCTAGCTCGAGGAGAGTTAAGAATGATTGGTGCCACAACTATAAGAGAATATCAAAAACACATAGAAAAGGATGCGGCATTAACAAGGAGGTTTCAGCCAGTGTATGTAACAGAGCCGACCACAGAAGATGCTGTTTCTATTTTAAGGGGATTAAGAGAAAAATATGAACTTTTTCATGGTGTTTCAATAACAGATAATGCTATGGTGGCAGCAGTAAATCTAACAACAAGATATATAACAGATAGATATCTACCAGATAAAGCAATAGATGTTATAGATGAAGCTGCTTCAGCACTAAGACTCTCATTGGAAAATAAACCAGAAGCGTTGGACGAGGCACATAGAAAAATAATGAGACTTGAGATAGAATATGAGGCATTAAAAAAAGAAAAAGAAAATTCTAGTGAAAAAGATCACAAGATAGAGAAAAGAATACAAATAATTATAAAGGAGATTGCCAATTTAAAAGAAGGATCAAAAGAACTTGAAACCAGCTGGAAAAATGAAAAAGAAACAATTGCAAAATTAAAAGAGATACAGGTTCAATTAGAAGAATCAAAAATAAAAGAAGATGAAGCAGAAATGCAAGCTGATTTTGCTAAAGCAGCAGAATTGAGATATGGACTATTACCGACTTTAGAAAAAAAATACAAAACACAACAAACGAAATTACGAAAATTACAGAAAAATAGAAAAATTTTAAGAGAAGAAATAACAGATGAAGATGTTGCATCTGTGGTTTCTAAGTGGACAGGTATACCTATAAACAAAATGCTTGAAGGCGAAGTAGCAAAGTTAAGTCGTATACAGGAAATCTTAAACAAAGAAGTAATTGGACAAGAAGAGGCTGTGTCTCTAGTGACATCTGCTATTAAGAGATCTAGGACTGGTATATCTGATCCAGGTAGGCCAATAGGTTCTTTTATATTTTTAGGACCAACTGGTGTTGGAAAAACAGAGCTTGCGAAGAAATTAGCATCATTTTTGTTTGATGATCCAAAATCTTTAATAAGGTTTGATATGTCAGAATATATGGAAAAACATTCGGTATCTAAGTTGATTGGTGCGCCTCCAGGATATGTTGGGCATGAAGATGCTGGTAAGCTTACTGAGGCAGTTCGACATCGTCCATTTTCTGTGATTTTACTTGATGAGGTTGAAAAAGCTCATCCTGAGGTATTTAACATACTTTTACAAATTTTAGATGACGGGCATCTTACGGATGCAAAAGGCAGGACAGTGAATTTTAAAAATACAGTTATTATCTTAACTTCCAACATAGGTTCAGGAGAAATTATGTCATTAAACTCTATAGGTTTTTCTACAGACGATGATAGTAAAAAAGAAAAAGATGATCATGTGTTATATGAAAAGGTTAAAGAAAAAGTTACAGAATCATTAAAAAAAGTTTTTAAACCCGAATTCCTTAACAGGTTAGATGAAGTCATTGTTTTCAAACCACTATCGTTTAGCACTATAAAAGATATAGTGAAAATACAAATGAAAGAAATTGTAGAAAGATTAGAAGACAAAGATATTAAAATAAAAGTTCATAATTCTGTATACAATAAACTTGTAA
>JABAAZ010000031.1 GCA_014238475.1 Candidatus Paceibacter sp.
AAAGTTTTTAAACTCTTTTCCAATTATTTTTTTTATAAAAATCAACTGCAGATATATCGGCGCAAGCAAAAGCATGAGTGTTAGGATGATAAAGGCAAAAACAAACAAATACAAACCCGACAACGAAGAAAAGAAAAAACTTAAATATGCAAAGATTGCAAATGCAAATATAGAGACTAATATATATACAAGATAAACTCTCCAAAACACAAACCAAAAAAATCTACATCCCACACCCCAACTACCAAAATCAGTCAATTCTTTTGTCTTGTGGTTCTTTACCATAAGGATAAATTTTTTAAACTTTACACCTATAATTTTTTTGTTTAGAAAAATTTGTAACAATATCAAAATAGGGGAGGCAGCAGCAAAAAGGACAAACGAGGTGAATAAAAAAACAAAGCTGTTTAAAAACCTTTCTCCATCATTTACAAAACTTGCAACAAAACTAAGTGTGACACCACCAACCAAAAAGACGACCAAAAACTTTCTCCAAAACATCCACCACCAAATCCGAAACGCTATTCCAATTGTCGGTTTAATCATTTCTATTTGTTGCTCCATAGTTATATTATAACCGCAGCAAGTATGAAAATGTTTGGATGGTGAAATATATAGATGTATTAGGATTTACCATCTTTTTTAAGATACAAAAACCTTGACAAAACATTTTGTATGACGTATTATAAAATCAGAGCCATAAAGAACAAGTTGAATAAGGAAAGGCGATTGTTCTTAATATTTATTTATAGAATTATGCCAACTAAAAAAAAGTTAGCACTAGAAATAGACTCTTATAGAGAATATTTCCAATCTCAAGTTTATTTGGACGTTGCATCAAGACGAGGAACACACTCACACTCTTCGGACTCCGTGCAAAGAGAAATAAGATGGAAGTTGAAGTACATCAAAAATATCAGTAATGGGAAAATTATTGTGCGCCCTAGTACAATACTAGTTTTGTTAGAAAAAACATTTTCCTTAAAAGATCTTAAGAGTTTGATAGAAAAAGGTGGTAAAGAATTAAAACTTTTTCTATATCAGCCAGATGTTTTGGAAGCCTTCTCTTACAGCTACGACAAGGAAATTATTTCCTGGTTGTTAGAAAAGGAAAATATAAATTTAAAGACTATCTACAAAGTTTGTTCTTCAAATCTGCGTGGGTATTCTAGTTTGGGAGACGAAGCATTAGCAAAGTTCATGAAATTTTTAGATGGACTTGGTGCTGATGAAGGAAGATGGAAGGAAATTGTTGAAAAGTATGGAGTGATGGAAATTATGCTTTGGACCAAAGCTGATTTTACCAAACACCTTGGTGTTAAGATTAGTTAGGTTGTAATTTTAGTTATTTTGTGTGCGGTATAACAAAATAATTAAGTTTTTCTTTTAACAGTTGAGATAGTAATAGTCCGTACCTATTACTCTCTCTTTTTTTTACCTAACTATATCAAAAAAACACCTAAAAGGTGTTTGTTTTTTTATATAAATAAAAAATTTTTAAACTATTGATTGCATCAGTGGTTTTTGTGTATAAAGGTTGATAAATATAGTTTTTTAGTCTATATTACTAATAGAGCAGTTGTTTTAACTGCCATAATTTACATTAAAAAACCTATGCAAGGAACAGCATTAAGTAAAAATGCCTTTGAAAGTGAACTTGGTTTGCTCATACAAGAAGAAAGTTTAAAGCGCAAGGACTCTAAAACAGAGTTTAAGAAGTTCTTGTCTAAAAAAATAGAAGATAGTCCTACTTGTAAGATGTTTCCTATGTGCACAGATCAGATTGATAGCTTTTTACAAAAATCTGCTAAAAATCATATTGATTTGTATTTAAAAGGAAAGAATCAAATATTAAAGAGGCTTTTGTCGGATCGAGAGATTTGGGAGTGTTATTCTTATAGCAATGATTTGACTCTTGTTAAACAATTGCTAAAATATAACTTGGTAGAAAATATCATAACTTTGAAAATAATACACAATCTCTGTTGTTCAGAGAATAGTAGTATTGTTGAGCTAGGAAGGCAACAGATGAATAACTTTATGATGTTTATTAATAACTTTGAAGATGGAAATTGGGATGACCTAGTTAAAGAAGTAGAAAATGGGATTCAGAAATATGGATTTTTCTATTGGAACAGATGTGAATTTGCTGCTATAGTAAGTTTATACAACTGCTATAGGTTAGTAGGTCAGTTTGCTAATAATCAGATTTAACAAAAAAAATAACTAGTGTGCGACTTGGAATATTTATTCTTTAGTCGCACCATTTCTTTATAATTTAAAAAAACACATAAAAGGTGTTTGTTTTTTTATATAAATACAAAGTGTCCCAAATTTATATTAGGGACATAAAAATTTTGTGCCGGAGAGAGGACTTGAACCTCCACAGATTGCTCTACTAGTTCCTAAGACTAGCGCGTCTACCAATTTCGCCACTCCGGCCTATATACAGATAATACACTAAATCAAGGATAAATACACCTCATGATATAATATACATATAAAATAAATATATGGAGTTTTTTCAAAAAAATAGAAAGTTTTTTGTATACCTTTCAGCGGTTTTCATAATCATATTTGCTGTTATGGTGACCACAGATAACAAAGGTAGTCAAAATCAAACACAAAATCAATCAACAGACAGGTAATTTGTTTGACAATCAAAAGAAATAAAAAAGTGTATAATTCTTGTATGAAAAGAATCGCAATCAACGGCTTTGGAAGGATAGGAACAGCAATTTTTGAACTTATTTTAAAAGAAAAAGACTTGGAGCTTGTCGCGATAAACGGAGGAGATAACATAGACAACTCTATCTATACTGTTTTGTACGACACTGTGAGAGGGAAGTTTGACGGAACAATAGAGAAAAAAAATGAAAAAGAGATAACTGTAAACGGAAAAAATATTAAATGGTTGTCAGAAAGAGATCCAAGTAAATTACCTTGGAAAGATTTAAATATAGACATAGTTGTAGAATGTACAGGAGTATTTACATCGCACGAAAAATCACAAGCCCATATTGATGCTGGTGCTAAAAAAGTTGTTATCTCTGCACCGTCGAAAGATAAAGAAGATGCTCAAATGAAAGCTGACACAATTCTTGTTGGTATAAATGACAAAAAAGAAATAACAACAGACATAACATCCAATGCATCGTGTACTACAAATTCTATTGGCATACCGATAACGATACTAAACGAGACTGTTGGTGTAGAAAAAGCTATTTTAAACACAGTCCATGCATACACCTCAACGCAAAAAATAGTAGACACAAAAGTAAAGAAGAACCCAAGGCTGGGTCGTGCTGCAGCACAAAACATCATACCTTCATCAACCGGAGCAGCAAAGACAACA
>JABAAZ010000032.1 GCA_014238475.1 Candidatus Paceibacter sp.
ATTAATTTAATATAATATTTTGGAAAATATAAAAAACTAAATAAATAATCTATTATTGATTGATTCAAATTAGTCATTTTTTTAAAAACCATCTCATATAAAATTTAATATAAAATCAAGAAAGGAATTAGAAAAAATACTAAAAGAACAAAAGGAAGACAGATTTGTGCTTTCTTTCTATAAATATACAAAGGTAGAGCATATAAAAACTACACGCGACTATTTGTATGACACTTTCTTGAATCTAGGAGTTTTAGGGCGTATATATATAGCAAGCGAAGGAATAAATGCGCAAATTAGTATTCCTAAAAAAAACTATGCGAAATTTCAAAAAGTGATGTTAAATAAGGATCCGTTTAAAAATATTGATTTTAATATTACAGAAGATGGAGCACAAACACAGTCATTTGTAAAACTCATTGTTCGTATAAAAGATAAGATAGTGGCAGATGGGATAGAGGACTCAACATTTAATGTAAAAAATACTGGAGATTACATTAATGCAAAGGAAATAAATAAAGCTATAGAGGATGATAATACTGTGGTTGTAGATGTCAGAAACGCATACGAATCTGAAATCGGTCGTTTCAAAAATGCACATACTATGAAAGTTGACACTTTTAGGCAACAAATAAAGAAGCTTTGTTCTGATTTATCACCTTACAAAAATAAAAAAGTTGTACTGTATTGCACTGGTGGCATACGATGCGAAAAAGCTTCAGCTTGGCTAAGACACAATGGTTTTTTAAATGTAAAACACATCAAACAGGGAATAATAGGATATATAAGGGAAGTTAAAGAAAAAGGTTTGCCAAATAAATTTATAGGTAAGAATTTTGTGTTTGATGATAGAAGAGCAGAAAGTGTAACTGATGATATTTTGTCCAATTGTCATATATGTAAAAATACTAAATGTGATGATTATACTGACTGCAAGAATCAATTTTGCGATACTATGTTTATCTGTTGCTCTTCCTGTGCTATAAGAAAAAAAGGATTTTGTTCTTATAGATGTTTATTTTTCTCAAAACTTCCAAAAAATATTAAAAAAATGCTAGTAAAAAACACATATAAGAAAAAAGATGCTTTGGCATATAAAAGAAAGGCTTTAACACAATGAAAACACTAACAATCTCTAAATCAGACTACATGCTTTATTTAAAGCATCCATCGTTTATATGGCTCAAAAAATACGACAGCGATAGACTTCCTAAAATAGATGAGAATCTACAAGCAATGTTTGATGCTGGACATGAATTTGAAAAATATGCCGAAAAAAAATTTAGTGATATTTATCGAGTTGGTTTTAAAGATTTTTTTGAATATCAAACTATGCCAAAACGAACAAAAGATGCCATCGCTGCAGGAAAGCCTGTGATATCGCAGGGTGGGTTTGAGCACGATGGATTAACTTGTATAGTTGATATATTAGAAAGGTGTGATGACGGAACATACAACCTACATGAAATAAAATCCGGCACAAGGGTAAAAGATGATTATATATATGATCTTGCTTTTCAAAAACATGTCTTAACAGGTTGCGGTATAAAAATTAAAAACATATTTGTAATATATGCAGATACATCATATATAAGAGATGGGAATATAGATGCCAGTAAATTTACAAAAATAGAAAAAGTAACAAATAAAGTTGAGAAACTTAATGACTTTACGGTAAAAAATATTAAAATTGCCAGGGAAATCATTGACTGTGGATTAAGAAAACCTCCGTCATTTCTTCCATCACTTGTTGGATGCATAGGTAACATCACTGAAGCAATAGAAGTATATAGAAATGTACAGGGACTACCGGCATACAGTATTTATGATCTAGCAAGACCAAATGCTAAAAGACTCGCTTTGTTTGAAGATGCAAACTATAAGTTTATATCAGACATACCAGACGACCTTGAATGTTTAATAGATAAACAAAAAAATCAAATCATGGTAACAAAATCAAACTCAACTAAAATAGAAAAAAACCAAATAGAAAAATTCATAAAAGAATTTAAATATCCGATATATTTTCTGGACTATGAAACTGTGGGAAACTTGATTCCACCTTTTGATGGAATAAAGCCGTATCAACAGGTACCATTTCAATATTCATTACATATACAAGAAAAAGAAGGAGGAGAAGTAATACACAAAGAATACATCCACAGAGAAAACTCAAATCCAACAAAAAAATTAACAGAGCAATTATTGAAAGACATAAAAAATGATGAAGGAAGCGTGGTTGTTTGGTATCAGGTTTTTGAGAAAAAATGCAACACAACATTGGCACATATGTTTCCTGAGCACCAAGAAGAGCTGGAAAATATAAATAATAGAATTCTTGATTTAATGATTCCTTTTAAAAACGACTGGGTTGTTAACAAGGACTTTTATGGAAGTGCCTCAATAAAAAAAGTTTTACCAGCACTGTGTAGTGACATTGAGTTAGGCTATTCTAATATGAATATAGGGGATGGGCTAACTGCTCAAAGGGTTTGGAGTGATACTTTTATAAAAGATTTTTCTAAAAAAACACAAAAGGAAAAAGAAACAGTAATAACTGATTTAATTGAATATTGCAAACTAGATACCTTTGCAATGGTAAAGATATTTGAATACCTAAAAAATTTGATATAATTAACTATATGACTTTAGCAGAAATAATAATCTTCATATTTGCGATTATAGGGTATCTTTCCTCGGCGGCTATTTTAATAGAAAAAAGTTTTTTCGTAGCTACTCTTAAAAAGTTTTCTGAATCAAAAAATTTGATTTTATTTTTTGGAATTGCAGAAACGATAGGTGGGCTGTTAATTATTGTTTGGTCTATTTCTGCTACACTTACAGGAGTACTATCTACTATTTGTGGAGGGCTGGTTTTCATTGAAGGTATGTTTCTTTTGTTTTTATATGAAGATTACAAAATATCTATAATGGATTTTCTATGCAATGATAAAAAAATAATGATAACAGCATCAATCGTTGTCCTAATATCCACCTTCTTCTTATCTGCATTATTTTTCTAAAAGAAAAGTCTTCTCAAATCAATTTTTGTGATATAATAAAACTGCGGAAAGGTAATACTTAGATTTGATAAGAGTAATACTTAGAGTTGATGGTATTTTTACCAGGGTTTTATTTTTCTGCACCAATTTTTCTTTCTAAATTTTTTTAATTAATTAAGAGTTAAAAAAACTAAATACGGTGCGATTTGTCAATCCGTATTTTTTTATAATTTTGTATACAAGGAATAAGCACAACTGTTGTTTTTT
>JABAAZ010000033.1 GCA_014238475.1 Candidatus Paceibacter sp.
ATTGCATCGGTTGTATTGTTTGCATTCAACTTAGGCCATGTTTTGCCTCCACCTACAATAACCTGCCCATCTTCTGTTAAATCATTATCTTTTTGGAATTCTTTTAATGCTGCTTCTGTATTTGGTCCGAATATACCATCTTGATTAATTCCAAGTAATTCTTGGAGTTGTTTTACATCCTTACCACGAGAACCTTTTTTTAAAACTGTCATATAGATAAGTCTTTTTTTATTAAAAATAAATATTACTCAAAAATAAAACTTTCATACATTTATTCTAACTGCTTTGCCATATCAATAAGTTATTTTGTTAGTGTAAAAAAATAAGCATTGCCTACAAACAAAGTTTTCATTTTCATTTTTTTTTTGTATTTGCCAAATCTATTTTAAGCTAGTTGCTTATTTATTCTTTTCCGTATTATCAGCAGGTTCGCTAGCAGTTTTTTCTTCGGTAGTGCTTGATGATGTATCCTGTGGAAAAGAAGAAAATGGCTAGCCAGAGTTTTCTTTCTCGCCAGCAGAATCACCAACATTAACATTCACTGGAACAGTTTTAATTGGAGTGCTTTGCGGAGGGGGAAAGAATATACCCGCTTGTGTTTGAGCTTCAAGGTGTTTGACCTCTGCTTCCAGTTGTTTGACTTTGGTGTTTTGCAGATGGGTTTCTATATCTCTTCTATTTTCTAAATAAGGCTCTGTTGCCATTTTTTTGCCTACTTCTACATCTAAATATAGACCACCAGAATTGACCGCTACCACCTCTGGTTCATTTGTTTTTATTGGATTAAACTCAAATAGTGAATCTTGTTCTTTTAAATCTTTGTAAAAACCTGCCATTCTTGCTTTTAATTCTTCAATTATTTTTATATTCTTATCTTTTTTTAATTCTTCAATTAAATCAGCAATTACTTCCTTGATATTTTTATAAGAAATATTAGGGAATAAACCTGCTTCGCTATCATTGTCGGGAATGGGGCTTTGATAGTATTCTTTAATATAATTCATAATAAGCCCACAGATTAACAAATTCTGGTTGCTGGTAGCTCCGCCAATTTCCTCAAAAATATCTCCAAAATCCGCAAGATTAAATACCCTAACATCGCTTATACCAGATTTTGCAATTATTTCGTGACCTGGGTTTATAACGATTTTTACATTTTCAGTTTCAGTTTTTGTGGTATAGATATTTTGCAGTTGAAAAAAGTAATAGTTTAGGGTTTTGCCTACATTTTGGTTGCTAATTTCAATAGTTTCCAATCTTTTATCCATACTCTCAGATTCTTGTTCACTAGTCTTTTTGACGCTTGTCTTGTTTGTCTTGGAAGTTTCTGAAGCTGTTTTAGCAATCCTTTCGCTCAAGTTTTTCTGTTGTGATTTTCTTCCTTGTTTGGAACTATTCTTCTCTGTTAGTTTTTTACTATCTTTCACAGCATTTTCATTTTCTTGTGTGTGACGGTTCAAATTCTCTATTTTATTTGTTTTACTTCCAGACACACTGCCGCTTAACATTCCTGTTTTAAATTTCTTACTACCTTCAATTCTAGCTTTTACTGTTGTTGTTGATGAATCTGTGCTTTCTCCAAGTCGTGTATCTCTTTCTTTTTGTTCTCTTTCTTGTTTTTCTTCTGACTCACGCATGATCTCTTCTTCAGATGTTTCTTCGTTGTTGACTTCTTGGCTCAATTTTTCTTCAAAAGAAACAGTATCTTTTGTTGAAGCAATAACTTCATTTTCAAAAGAAGAAGATAGTTTTTCTTTAAAACGAGTTTGTTTTTCAATGGTGATGGTCTTGCTTTCCCCCGGCATTAAGTTTTCTGTATGGCTCAACTCTCCTAAACACATACCATCCCAATTTATAGAAATTCTTTGTTGTTCAATAAAGTTTACTCTAGCTAGAGTCTTGATTGGGTTTGGTTCAAAGGAGCGTTCAGGGTTAATAACAGCTCTTCTAAGATTAGGAATGGCAGAACCTTCACTATCTAAAACTGGAAATATAGCAACCCTCATAGCTTTGGAACGGTCATCACCTGCAATGAATTTTAAGTAGGCGTGCATACTTAATCCATCCTGAGTATAATAACCATTTCTTAAAAAACTGAAATGATCTATCTTTACCTTGCGACTCATCGGATTGTATTTACCTGGTGCTTTTATCCCATCTTGAGGTTTTAATTGATTAACAAATTCTACCCATGGATCTGTATCAGGAAGAATTGCATTGGCAATTTTCCTATAACCACCAAAACGACCTGGAGATTTCCATTTTAGTAAAAATTGAAATCTTGCTTTGGTTAGTGCATATTTTTGGATATGTTCTAAAGTTTCTTCGTTAACTTCTTTTTGTTTGGCATAAACAATCTCTTCCTTTGTAAGTCTATCCTTTTCTTCAGCACTCCATTTTGACATTAAATCACAAAATGTTTGGCAACTTTCAAAAAAATCATAAAACACTCTAATTGCAGAATCTCGTTGGCTAGATTCTATATTATTTTTTTCTTCTCCATTCCGATTGCCTGATTTTACTGTAAAACCATCACCGTTTTTAATTACAAAGATATAATCTTCTCTAGAACTCCATTTTTGTTTTACTGTGTCTGGTACTTCATTAAGTATACGAATATACAAAAATGGTTCGGCTAGATCGTAGGTAGTAGATTCTGTATGGTAAGAAGATCCCAGAAGAGATCCTCTCCAAGTCTTGACTACATTTTGGACGGTTTTATTCATCCCCTGACCCAAATAAAATTCAAATTTTAAACTTGTTTTTTTATCGTTACCAATTACCAGAAACCCATCACTATTACAAATTTTTTTAAATAGAGTATAGTAAGTCTGAATACTTTCCCATTGTAAATTTTGTAAAATCTTATCTTTTGTTTCCGCACTTGAATACTTAAATGCATATTGATTATGATACTTTATACTTTGGATTTGAGAAAAGAGATTTTCTAAAGCTTTTTTAGCATTGGGAAATCCTTCTTTACTATCTTTTTCTAGTTGTTCTTTTTTTGCTTTTCTCTCTATACCCCAAGATTTATCGCTGATAAGGGTTTGCTGCTGAACTTCTTCTAATGATTTTTCTGTTTCTTTTTCTGCCCATAAAGAATGGGGTATTTTTTCATTAATATCTTTTTTCAGCCTGTTTTTTTGTTCAATAAATTTATCTTTTAATTCTTGAGGCATAATAGATA
>JABAAZ010000034.1 GCA_014238475.1 Candidatus Paceibacter sp.
GCAAAATAAGGAAATAAAACTAAAACCTAAAAAAAGAATAAACTGGCAGTGTGCTGTCCTCTAGGGATGGCCGCTGCTTTGTTTTTTATATATATAAAAATACCATATCACTTAGAAAGTTTAGGGATTTTTCACTTTTGCTACTTGAAAAAATCAAAAAATATATTATAATAATTATGTAGTGAACGTTGTAATGAATATTGTTCTTTTATTTCATAAAATACTAATCTCAATTTTAAAAAAAATATGAGAAATTTGATTTTGATGGCTGTGTTAAGCTTGCTTCTTTTATCGTGCAATCAAAACACTAACACTGTCAGTGATGACAAAAAGGCAGCTGCTATATGGGCGAAAATGATTATCCAGGACAAAGGTGTCAGACGGATAAATAGACACACATCTTTAGAAGAGTGTCGAGCAGACATAAAAAGATTTATAGAGAGTAATATAGATCTATTCAAAACATACTCTTCAGGTATGAATGTATGCTGCACCCTAAATGACAGCCGCAGAAGACGGAAAGTGGTCCTAAAGAATGGATGTATTAGTATAAAAAGAGTTGAAGCTTCTTCTTCTATTTACTATACATTTTTGGATAATAAGATTGAATAAAATTTTTTAAAGAAAGCAGTCTTTTGTCTCCAGACAGTTGGCTGCTTTTTCTATTTTTATATCAAAAAAGAACTTTGTTCAAAATAATTGTTTAGATATTAAGAAATTTAAACGCCTCAAAAGGCAACAAATACCGAAAAAAACATTTAACAAAAAACCGAAAGTGCGATATTCGCTATCTTTTTTATGCAAAAAAGACCATTTATAAGTGATGTGCTATAATCACAGTATTATAAAAAAAATTAATAAATTATGATATATTCAATAACACAAAAAATTCAGATAGTTTTACTGTCTTTTGTATTTGTTTTTATGCTTCTTGCGCCAAATGTAAATGCTGGATCAAAAAAAATAGATGTTAGTAAGGCTATAAAAAGTCACTTAGAAAGTGATTCTCATTTAAAACATTTAGTTTTAAGTCATGCAAATTTGAGTGGGTCATCCGCTGACTGGGTAATTGGCGAAGTGTCACTTGGAAATGGAAAAATGAAAAAGATAGCTCAGCACATACCAGTGCCATCTGGTAAATATGAATTCATAGCTTCAACACAATATGAAAACTGTGGAGGACTTGAAGCGACAAGAGAGATTGATGTAGATAAAGAGGTTGAGGATGGTACAGATATATCAACAGAGAATTCTTTTGGAGCAGGTCTGGAAGTGTCAGCTGAAGTGTCAGCAGATGTCGGTCCAGTGAGTGTCGGTGGGTCTGTTAGTGTTAGTGCGAGTTATGATTTCTCAAAAGGAGAAGATTATTCTCATTCATCAAGTGTAGAGATAGACGATGACGAAGAGGTGGATTTCAGTGACGAGGTTGGTGTCTGGGTGTTTGGACTTTATGCAAAAAGGGTAATCACAGAAGACCTTCCTTGGTGGATTGACTTTGTACTTGAAGATGACTCAGTACTAAACATTAACTTAGAACACTACACTAAAGGAGCATCAGTAAATTTCTTTAGTAATAATAATTACTCTGGAAAAAAAATATCTGTTAAAAATGGTGAAGGAGTAAGCTATCACAACGCGACACCATACCAAAAAGGTGTATTTGATGGTGGTATAAACAGTATCGATGTGCCAAATGATAGAATCAATGAAATTAGTAAAGTTTGTGTGTATGCAGGAGAAAATTATTCTAAACAATTCCAATGTGTTGGTGCATCAGATGTTCCAAACATAATCGCATATCACGGGGGAGGATCAGATAAATTTAAAACTGTTGCTGTTTTACCTAAAAAAACAAAAAAGCTTGTACAAATCAGGTGGTCTGCTATAAAAGAATACTTCTCTGATGAACAATCAAGATTTAGAATTAATGGTATTTTGAGTGTTAAAAACAGTGATGTAGATAGTAAAAGATTTGTTTCTGCTCAACTTAGTCCAGAAAAAACAAAAGAGATTTGCGATGAGCAAACTGCTATACTTGAACAAGATTTGTTTGGGAATGCTACAAAAGCAGAAAAAGTAATTAAAACCAAGGAGCTTTCAAAAGAAGAATATCTAGAATTATTAAACGATGGTCACTTACACAACACAAAAGTAATAGACAAATCAAAGAAAAAGAGTGGCGAATCTACATCCAATTGGTTCAAAAACTTATTTCATAAGATTTTTGGATAGTATTTAATTTGTGTTGTCTGTTTTTAAAATAACAAAAAACAAATCCCTTATAGGGATTTGTTTTTTACTAGTGTTTTTATATACATTATTTTTTGCATATTTCAATAATTTTTTAGATTCAAATGTATACGTACTAGCTACCTTAGTATCAATAGGGATATCCTATTTGTTTGTTTTGTGTATTAAAAACTTGTTAATTGAAAACATATCAATTAAATCACTGTTAAAATCAATATTGTTTTTGTTTATTTTTTTGGGTATCTATATATTTGTTTTGTATCTATTACCAAGTGAATATATATCACAAACAGATTTTTTCTTAAAAAACCACGGATGGCCTTTATTCGGAGTAAAAACCTTGTTTGGACAGATATTCATAAATAACATTTTTGTTCTACTTTCAAGCTTCATATTAAGCCTCATATCACCACTTTTTGTTGTGTTTATATTGCTCTTAAACGCAACAAACATATATGTGTTTGCTTACGGAGAGGGGGTACTAACTGCAATCACTTTGCTACCACATTCTTTTTTAGAGTTAACAAGTTTTTTTCTCGCATCCGTGTCAGGAATTTACTTAATTTTTAATCTTAAAAAAATTAATAAAAATACTTTTCTACAAATTGCACGCACAACTATATTGCTTTTAATACTATCAGTTTTTACTTTATATATATCAGCAATAGTGGAAGTCTATATAGCAACACACTACTTTTTTTAGGATACAAGTATAATAATAGTAATGAGTTTGCTGAATTATTGTTTATCTAGAATTCTAAGACCTGTAAGTAAATTATTTTTATGGAAAAATAACCCAAAAATTGTTTTTGTTTGCGGTAATGTTGGTAAAACCTCACTTGTATCCATTTTATACGAAGTGTTGAAAAAGAAAAA
>JABAAZ010000035.1 GCA_014238475.1 Candidatus Paceibacter sp.
ATCTCTAGAGGCCAGTCCTGCACCTATTGCTTTTGCATCTTCATAAAAATCAATAGATGAGTTTTCTGGTGTTGCTAATGTTTGTGTGTGTGCACCAAGTATTACAGCATACTTACTAAATTTTCTTAAAACCATAAAACCAAAGAAAGTTTCAAAAAAAACACTTGTAGATTCTTTTAAAATTTGAAATATTGAAACTTTTTTCATAACTATATATATTATGCACAAGATTTTGCTATTGTGTATCCATTCTTCTCTGCAATCTTAGCACTTTCAAATTTTATTTTATTTTTTTCACTAATGTTTTCATGACTGTTACAAAATATAGGATAGTATCTGTTACCAGCTTTAGATGCAAATACGGCATCTGTATCATTAAGAAAGTTTTTATTTATGGGAATGTCTTCTATAATTATTTGAGTTTGATTTGTTTTTTCACTGTATACACTATACCTACCTAAAAAAAATCCAAAAAAACTAGAAAAAAAGATAGAAAAAATTGAATATATTATTATGTTGCTTTGTGACACTATATTATATATACTATAAAACATGGCACATAGGAAAGCCGGAGGTTCGGCAAAAAACCTAAGAGATTCAAATCCAAAATACCTTGGTGTGAAAAAAGGTTGTGGTTCTCCTATATCTTGCGGACAAATCATAGTAAGACAAAGAGGAACCAAATGCATCGCTGGTTCTGGAGTTGGTGTTGGTAAGGATCATACACTTTTTGCAAAAAAAGATGGGTTTGTTTCATTTCAAAAAAAACGAGTAACAAAGTTTACCGGGCATTCCTCTGTAAAATCTATAGTAAATGTCAAATAAAAATTTGCATCCGCTAGTAAATAAAATCACATCACTACTAACCGAAAAAAATATTGATTTCCAATTAACTATACACGAAGTTGAGGCTCTCACAAGTGAAGATGCTTGTAAAATCAGAGGTGATTGTTCTTTATCTGAGGGTGTAAAAGCTTTAATATTAAGATGTAAAAAAACAAAAAAATCAGAAGCGTTTTTTGTTCAAGTGTGTGTACCTGGAGATAAAAAATTTAATGCAAAAAAACTTAAAAAAGTTTTGCAGATTTCAGATATAAGGTTTGCATCTTCAGACGAACTTTTAAAAATAACAGATGATGTTAAACCAGGGGGTGTGCCACCAGTATCTAATGTTTTTTTTGGAATACCTTTGTATGCAGACAAAAGCGTTTTTGACAACGACCGCGTTGTTTTTAATTGCGGTGACAGAAAAGCAAGTTTATATATGAAAGCAATTGATTACAAAAATTTTTTTACACCAAATATTGTTGATATATCAGATTAATTTTTTATTCTAGAGCTTCTGAAGCTTTTTTCAGGTCTTTAGAAAAAACCTCTTGTGTTTCTAAAATTTTTTCTGTGTCTTTTGACCAGTGTGACATTGTATTATTTTGTAGCGCCCTGCTGTATGAAAAAGAGATTGGTGTCAAAAACTCTTCTTTTTTTGCTTCTTTTATAACAGCATTAAGATAAGAAAAGGATTGCTCAGGGGTAAGTCCTCCAGATAAAAAAACTATTCCACCCATTTTTTCTGGTATATATTTATTGAATATTTCTACTGTTTCTTTTTGTACTATTTCTGGTGCATCTTCTGGCAACATAGAACCAGATACAACAAAGGATGTTTTAAGTATCAATGAATCAAAGTCTACATTTTTTTCAGCCAATTTCTCAAACAAACTTTTAAAAACTCTTTCAAAAACCTCTCTTGTTTCTTTAATATTGTGATCGCCATCTCGTAATATTTCTGGTTCTATAAACGGAAGCAAGCCTGATTCTTGTGATATTTTTGCATAATCAGCAAGATCATTTGTGTTTTTTTCTATCAGATCATCTGTTGGATTGTTATTTTTTGTAGATATAGAAAATACACTCCTCCATTTACTAAATCTTGCACCTAATTTGTAATACCTTTCGTAATCCTCTTTTAATTTATCTAATCCTTTTGTGTATGACTCTATATCACTTCCATTAAAACTTTCCAGTCCCCCATCTACTTTTATTCCAGGTATTATGTTTTTTGAAATTAAAAAATCTGGGACATTAACTCCATTAATTTGTTGTTTTTCTAACGTGTCTTTGTATAAAATAACTCCACTGATAAATTTGTTTAGATCACTTGTTCCAAAAAGTATGTTTCTATATTCTGTTATTTTTTTTTCATTTCCATCTAAACCTAATGCAGTTAATCTTTTTATTATGGTTTTACTGCTTTCATCTGCGGCAAGTATACCTTTGCTCTTTTGGAATATTTTATTAATTGTGTCTTTTATCATTTTTTAGTAATTATTAATTTAACCTTCTTTTTTAAATCATCTGTTTTAAATATTATATCAAAACTTCCTGTGGTTTTGATTTCTTCATCTATGTGGACAGAGCTTTGATCTAGATCTATACCAGATTCTTGTAAATGATCTAGTATTTGTTTTGGTTTTATTGCATGAAATAATTTTCCACTATCATTAATCTCCTCCTTAATCTCTATCTGTTTTGGTATTTTTAAAAACATTTTTCTTACATAGTCTACACTTTGTTTTTTTTCCTGCTCTAGTTTTATGTTTTTAGCCTCTATTATTTTTATGTTTGTTTTAGTAGCTTCAATGGCAAGTCCTCTTGGTATTAAGCTGTTGTAAGCGTACCCAGGTTTTACATCAACAACAGAATCTTTTTGACCTAGATTTTTTATATTTACTTTGAGAATGATTTTCATAAACTATTTTTTTATTTCTTTTAATGCAAATTCAATTAATAAATCACCTTCATCATCAAAATGAAACACTTCGTTGTCATAATCTGGGTTTTTGTATTCTATATCAACTTCAATTCCTTTATCAGAGATAGATGATTTATCTGGAAGTAACCAGTGTGCTATTGTTAGTTTTAATGTAGAGTTTTTTGCTATTGGTATTAATTCTTGAATAGAACCCTTTCCAAATGTATTTGTGCCTAATAAAACAGCGTTTGTGTGGTGTCGCAAGGCACCAGCTAAAATTTCTGAAGCAGATGCACTGGCACCATTG